>JAICHZ010000112.1 GCA_025924655.1 Pseudonocardiaceae bacterium
GGAGATGGTCTGGCGCATTGAAGGCCACTCATTCGTGTCCAAGACGTACGACAACAAGCAGCAGTTCATCGACGAGGTCCTGGCTCCCTTCGGCGCCCGATTCGCCTCCTCATCGGATCCCTTCCGTCCCGTCACGATCCGGTCGGTGTACGCCGACAAAGACTCGGTTATTGTGCTCTGGGACGGCTGCGGCGTCGCCAACGACGGGAGGCCCTATGAGAACAGCTACGCGTGGTTCCTGAGGATGCGCGACGGCAAGGTCATCGACGGCGTCGCGTTCTACGACAGCATCTCGTTCAACGAGCTTTGGAGCCGAGTGCAAGCCCGCTAGTGAAGAGTGCCGGGCGGCCATATACCGGCCTGCAAGCTCTGCTTGGCGTAGTCTTGCCCGCATGGGCCATGCTGGAGATTCAACGCAGGTCGATGACTTCTTTGACCACCGCTAAGCACCGGCGACCACCAAACGAGCTACCCGGCTGAGACCGCTGGTTTGATATTGGCGTTGCGGTGGAAGACGTTGTTTGAATCGTAGATCGCTTTGATCCGGGCCAGTCGCTGGTATTTGGCAGGTCCGTAGGAAGCCCGCACCCGGTCGTCCTCGCGCTGCGCGAGCGAATTGACATAGCCGCCGATGCCGCTGGCATGGGGCAGCAAGGCCTGCCACAACGACCGCACCCAGGTCCGCTCGGCATCCAGCAGTTCCGGTGTGGTGGCCAGCCCGATGATGAAGACCACGTACCCCGATCGGCTCCCGCCCCACGCCGTGTCGTCGACGCCGACGTCCTGGTAAGCCCCGTCGATCGGGAAGATCACCGCGTGCGACATCGGCGTGCTCGTGCCCGATGCGTGCTGGGTGATCACTGCGATCGCGTCGTCAGACAGTTCATCGAGGTAGATGCATTTTTCGTAGCAGCGCACACCCCAGGCGTTGGTTTCGTCGAGTATTTGCTGCAGCTCGATGTAGGTCATCGGCGAGACGGACTCAAACAGCGGTGGAACCGACTCGCGGATGCGGGCCACGATTCGGGCGTGCTCGTCGCTGGCACCGAACCCGGCTACGAGCACCGCGCACCCGGGCTGGAAGTGGTATTGCTCGGGCACGAACGGCGCCGGCGGTGCAGTCAGGACAGCCAGCAGGACAGTGACATCCCGGGAAGCGGCTGCGGCCAGCTCCCGACCCAGCCGCAGCGCCTCGGCCCCGTGGGCTAGGTCGAAAAACAACAGCCCGAAGTCCACCAGCGGCCCGACCTCGTGCAGCTGGAACTCGAACTCGGTGACGACGCCGAAGTTGCCGCCGCCACCGCGCAAAGCCCAGAACAGGTCGGGGTTTTCCGGCTGCGAGGCGCGCATGATTCGACCGTCGGCGGTGACCACCTCGGCCGAGACGAGGTTGTCGATGGCAAACCCATGCCGGTGACCCAGCCACCCGAACCCGCCACCCAGGGTGAGACCACCGACGCCGGTGTGGCTGACTGTGCCCGCGGTCGTGGCCAAGCCATGGGCCTGGGTGGCTGCGTCCAGGTCTGCCAGCATCGCGCCGCCGCCTACCCGGACTCGCCGTGCCGCCGGGTCGACCTTGACCGCGTTGAGACCGCCAAGATGGATCATCATCCCGCCCGTGCCCACCGAGGCACCCCAGGCGTTGTGACCACCCCCGCGTACCGATATCTCCAGGCCGTGGCGCCGGGCGAAGTCGATCGCCGCTGCGACGTCGGCCGCGGACTCGCAGCGGGCGATCACGGCGGGATGGCGGTCGATGTCGCCGTTCCACACGTTCCTGGCATCGTCATAGCCTTGATCGGTCGGGAGGAGCACAGACCCGATCATGGCGACGCGCAAAGCATCGATTTCGGCGGCGGCTGTCAGAGTCATGGGTCCCTCGCTGCTGTGCTGGTGTTGCCGTCCGGTAGTGACATCACCAGTAATCAGAGCAGCGTTACGGGTTCTTGATACGCCAAGAAGGTGGTTGAACAGTCAGTGATAGCCGAACCACTGTTATGCAGGATCTTGCGCGACCGCCTCATAGTGCCGCGGCCAGGCCCGCGTGGGTTCCGTCGACCGCGCCACGGCCGCGGCGACGACATCGACGAGCACGTCTCGGGTCATCCCGCCGACACCTCGAAGTCCGGCCTCAAGCTTGTACCGCATCTCTGGATCTGCCTCGCTGACGGCCCCCTCGGCGAGCACCGCAAAGATCCGGTCGGCGAGTAGTTCCGCATTGTCGGGCACTGAACTCACCAGGCATTGACAACCGGCGAGCCAGGCCTGGGAGAAGCTGTTAGGACCTTATGTTATTAGCTGCTGTTGATCCGCTGTATCAGCTCGCCCGTGCGTGGAGTCTCAACCGCCGTGTCAGTCCAGGACGCAGCAGTCGACGACACGGGGTTGGACGTGCTGAATACCGGCTGCGGGCAGCCGCTGACAGCGGGCCTGGAGAGGCGAGAGGCTGGCTGATGCGCATTCCAACCGGGAGAACCGCGCCCTGTCCGGGGGTGAAGACGAGGACTGTCCGGGAATCTCGACGGGCGGGATCACCCAGCTGTGGCTGGAATTACACCTACCTCGCCACTCTCGGATTCGATGGGCTCCTGTTCCCGGCGATGCCTACAGCCCCCTGTCTCCTTGCACAAGGATCCGTCGTCCGAGGTGGACCCCCTCTGCGTCTCTATACAACTCGTGGAATCCGATGTGGGCATAGAACCCGCGGGCACGTGTGTTGCGGTAGGCGACCCCGAGGTGGACACCACGCGAACCACAGGCGCGAAGGGCGTGGCACAGCTCAGTGATCAGGGCGCGCCCGTGCCCTTGGCCCTGCGCCTGCGGCAGCAGGTTAATGTGAAGGTGCGAGGGGTACTCGGCGAGATACGGCGACAAGAGCCGTTCCGGGCGGTGGAGCACGTCCAGCAGGCATTCGTCTGGGGTGAGCGAGCTACGGCCGAGGGGCGGATGGGAGGCCGCCAGCCGTGGTAGCCAGCTCGTTCGGTACCTGGCGACGAATGTTGCGGTGTCGTCCGCGCCAACGACGTATCCCACCACCTCGCCAGCGTCCTCCAGAACGAAAGCGAGACCGGCGCACAGATGGAGGTACGGACCGACGTAAACGTGCCCGCGGAGGTCGGGGTCGGAGGTGAGATGGCGGGCGTCTGCGCCTGCGTTCCCGGTACGCACGCAGATGTCGTAAACGGCGCTGCGGTCCTGCGGTTGGTAGGCGCGGATACTCGCCATGTTCTCCCGGGGGCGTTGCGTCATGGATCATCCCCTCGTGCTGTCACGCTAAGGTGCCGTCGATAGTGGCAAGCCAGTGATGGACCTGGCGTCTCGTGTGCAGATGGATCACCCTGAGGTGGGGGTGATGGCCGATGCGTTCGCCGACGACTTGCCGGCGACACTCGAACTGCGACCACGCCCAGCGAATCGGGTGGTCGGGCCTGACCCAGTCGCTCCAGGTCTCCTTGTTACCGTTCCACAGCTCCTCCTTGCGGGCGGCACGCCTTGCGGAGCGGCGGATCACCCGCCACATCACCGTGTGACGGGGGAGGTCCAACCACACCAGGGTGTCGGCCCGGGTCCAGAGCAGATCGCCGAGGGCTGCGTGGTATGCATCCTCGGTCACCCACCGGCGGCCGCTGGAGAAGGTTCGGACATCCGCTTCGAACGTCGGGCGCTTGGCCCAGCCGGGCCCGTGGTGGAGCGCGTCGACCTCGTGGTGAGGGAACCCGAAGCGGCGGGACAGCGCACATGCGAGGGTGGTCTTCCCTGCACCGGAGATACCTGCGATCAGGACTCGGTCCACCGTTGCCTGTCCTTCGCCGAGGTACGCGGAGTCCCACAGATTACTTGGCTTCGCCGGCTACGAAGTGCACCAGCAAGGTGCGCCGGTCCTCAGGGGAGTCGTCGGCCACGGGCGTGACCGCGTGCCACGACCGGTCCGAAGGGACAAGCACCACCGATGCTCCCAACCTGGGCCGCACCTCCGCCGCGACGTCATGGACAGATGCTGACCGCAGGATGCGCAGCACGCCGGCCCGCCGGGGCGGCCACGAGGAGTTGAAGTACCAGATCTGGGTGACCACCTTGTCCGTTCGGTCGGTGTGTGGATCTATCCAAGATCCGGGACCGTAGCGAACCGCCCTGATCTCCAGCGTGCACCGGTCGAGCCTTCGCCCAGTGAGGGCGGCGACAGCCCTCCGGTACACGGGCGAGCGGAGTTCGGACACGAAGGCAGTCCACAGCGGGGTCAGCTGGCGGACCTTGTCGGGCACCGGGACCCCGGCCTGAACCAGGGGCAGGTTGTGGCTGCGGTAGCCCTTGGCCCCGAGCTTCGCGGACGGGCGCTCGGTAAGTCGGAATCCGGCGCACGGGAACTCTGACTCCAGCCGGTCCAGCACGCGCCGGTCCGGGAAGACCTCATCGATCAGTCCCCACGTGTACGGGTAGTCGTGAAGCCGCTTGCGGCTAATCGCCGCCCAATCGCACCAGACGGGAGCCTTACCTTCCGGGCCCGCCATCTCCGGTGGGGGGACCGACAAAGCCGTCACCACATCTCCACCTGGATGGTGTACCGGCAGTCCGGTGCGTCGCGGCTGACCGGGGCGACAGCATGCCAGGAGTTGTCGGAACGCGCGAACAGGGCCGAGCGCCCACCGCCGGGCACGATCACGGCATGCGGGAGAGTGCGCGGGTCGCCGTCAGTGCGTACTTCGAACTCACCTCCGTCCCGCCGTCCCCACGACTCGTTGAGGTACACAACGTGGGTGGCCCGCTTGCCCGGCTTGTCGGTGTGCGCGGACACCCAGTCGCCCGGCCCGAAGACGAACACCCCGATGTCCAACGGGCTGTGCCCAACGTCGGCACCGACGACCGAGTGCACCCAGGCCCGGTAGCTGGCGTTCTCCACCGCGGCGACCAGGTCACGCCATGCGGGTCCGACCGTGTCGAGCGCTGGCGTGGGCCGGCCGCGGTCGAGCAGGGGGAGCACGTACATGCCGTAGGTCTTGTCGCCGCCCCGAGCGCGTACCGAGCGAGCAAGCCGTTGCACGGGCGGCAGTTCCGCCCGTAACCGGGTGCGCCCGGCTACGGGGATCAGATCGCGAATAAGGGCCCACCGGTAGGGATCTTGGTGGTTCTCGACGGTGGCACGCAGGTTGATCACGACATTGCTCCTTCCGGTTGCGCCGCTGTGGGCGGGACGAGAACGGTTCTGGTCGTGGTGGCGCCGTGGGGAACGGGCGAGGGCCCGTCACGGTTCCTCGGGCGCGCGGGGGCCGAAGGAGACGATCGGGACGCCCTCGCGGCCGGGCTCGCGGCTGCGCAGGATCTGCACCTCGGCGAAGGGTGCGCGCTGTTCGGTGACGGTGCGCCAGATGATCCGGGCGACCTCGTCGGGATCCATCATCGTGCCGTAGTCGATCTCCATGCCTGTGTGGAACTCCGGCACGGCGAGGCCCCCTGGGTTCACTAGGGTCACCCGATTGTCCGGGTGCGCTTCGACGAGCTCCGCCACCAGGGTGCGGGTGAAGTGCGCCTGTGCCGCCTTGAGGGCGCAGTACAGGGTCTCGTGCTCGCGGCGCCGCCAGCTCGACGACGAGGCAATCGTTATGAGATGCAGGGGGCCGGGGGCGTCGGAGAGCACGCGCCGCAGGAAACGGACGGGGCCGGTCAGGAGCAGGCGCGTAAGGCCTTCCAGCTCCTCGTCCGTGGTGTGCACGAGGGATTTCTTGAGAAAGGCACCGGCAACCCAGAACACGTATACGGGCCGGGGAAGGACAACATCACACGCAGCGATGCTGGCCGGATCGGTCAGGTCCAAGGAGCGCGGTTCCAAGTCGGGGTCGTCCTTCAACTGCCCCGCGGAGCGGCCGTACACCACTGTGCGCAATCCCGCCAGCCTGGCTCGACGGCCGAGCTGTAGGCCGAGGCCGTGAGTGCCTCCCACCACCGCAGCTACGGCCGGGCCGGTGCTCGAACCGGATGGCCCCTCATCCGGGGGCAGGATATTCGCCACGTGACTCTCGTTCTCTCCGAGCGTATCGGAATAGGGGTTATGGGGCGCCGGTGAAGGCAGCCGCTCGCGCCGCCTGCCATGCTTCGTCGGGCAGTCCGTGGTGCTCCAGGAGAGCGCGCACACTGCGCCAGGTCTGCTCAATCTCGTGCACGAGGGCGCGGATGGTGCGTTCGAGGCTCGCGGTGCGAGCCGCGAGTTCAGCTTGGCCGTACGAGGCGGCCCACGGTAGTGGTGGCGTCCCAGGTGACGAGACTCGATAAGCGCGGGCCGTCAGCGCGTAGTCGCGGGCGATGTCCGCGAGACGAACGTCGAGCGCGCGAAGAGCGAGTGCAAGCACCACGCCGGTGCGATCCTTGCCGGCGGTGCAGCAGACGTAGATCGGGGCCGCGGTGCCGGCTGCCACGAGGGCAACGACCTCCGAGGCGATAGGGGCGGCGACCGGAACCAGCAGGCGGTAGTGCGCAAGGTAGGCGCCGGGACCGGGCCACGGCGGTCCAAGCAGCATCCGGGTGTCCGCCTGCACGGGTCGGTGCAGCACGTGAACCCCACCGTCTCCGCCTCCGTGACTCCCGGAGCGGCCGCCGGAGCGTTCGGACGCGGTGCGCAGGTCCACCACGGTGCGTACGCCCAGTGCCACCAGGACTCCCATGCCGTTCGGCGGCGCCGGCCCGCGCAGGAGCAACTCGGGACGCAGGAACCGTCCACCGGGGCCACGCAGGTTCTGGGCATCACGGATGTTGGACAGGCCGGGCAGGGTCCGCACTCGCGTGGTCCTCGTTGGCCCGGCGGTCATAGTCCGCCACTCCCCTGCCGGGCATCTTGCCCGCCCGGCAGGCCGTCCAGTGCATCAACCACACACCGGACCGCGTGCTCGGAGGGCACCGAGATGCGCACAGCAGCGGGCAGACCCGGCAGACCGGACAGGTTGCGGGTCCGGATCCCCCGGCCGAGCAGGCCGACGTATACGAGGTCGGCCTGGGCGCGGCTGGGGACGTCGAAAGTCACGAAGTTGGCCCCGCTGGGGCGTGCCAGCCATCCGGGAAGGGCCCGTTCGACCTTGCTAGCGAGCAGGTCGCGCAGGCGCCGGACATCCGTCCAGATCGAGGCGAAGACATCCGGCCGGCGCAGGGCCGCCCGCAACAGGGTCAGCGCGATGCCGGACAGGGCTGATTCGGGGTTGAACCGCAGCAGGTAATCCGCGGTGTCCGGATGGGTCGCCACTGCGGCTATCCGCGCTCCCGCCAGGCCGAATGCCTTGGAAAAGCTGTTCACCCGGACGACGTGCGGCAGTCCTGTGGTCGCTTGGACCGTGGCCTCCCCGCCCGCGACGAACGCCAGGTAGCAGGTATCAACGATGAGCAGGCTGTCGTGCGCGCTTACCGCCTCAGCGAGCGCGGTGACCTCCCCGGCCCCGAACACCTGGCCGGTGTGTCCATGGGGCTGGGTGAGCACGACCAGCGAGGGCGGTCCGCCGCGGAGCGCGGTGATCAGGTCGGCGACGTCTAGGCGGCCCCCGTCCTCCCGCGGCGGGACCGGGTGCACAGCGCAGCCGTAGAGCTGGGCGTAGCGCTCCCATGCCTCGAAGAGAGGGGCGTGGGCCACGATGCGGATGGGTGCGAATGCGCGTACCAGCAAGGCGATGGCGGGCTCGCTTCCGGGGCATAGGACGAGCTCTTCGACCGGCACCCCGAGGTGTCGTGCGACCTGCGCGTAAGTGTCCTCATAGATGGGGTACGCGACCACGTCCCACGGGCTTGCGGTGCGCATCGTCTCTGCGTGGAACAGTGCAATGAGCGGATGCAGCAGCTCGCAGCTCTTAAGGTTGAGCTCCCCGGGGCGCCGTTCGCGGGTGTGGCGTAGCACGGTGGCTGCGGCGGCCGCCGCAGCCGGCAGTCCGTTGCCGGCGCGGGCGGGCGGCGGGGCATCGGCGCTCATCGCGACTCCCGGGCATGCGGCGAAGTCATGCGGTGTGGTCATGGGCGCGGGACGGGATGCGCCGGAAGACGGTTGTCTCGTCCCGGGCCACGCTGAAGACGAGGCCGTACGCCTCGTGCAGCTCGCGGTTGCTCAGCTCGTGCGTGCCGTCGACGAAGAGCTGACGGTTGAAGGCCGCCATGTCGTGATCGGTCATTTCCGAGTGCAGCTGCTCAATGGGGCAGTAGACGGTTGGGCGCGCCCGGGCACCGACTTCATGCACCTTGGCGATAGTCCGCCGGGCGCCCTCGACGGTCGTGCCGGGCAACCCGACGACGACGAAGCAGTTCAGCTCGATCCCGGCGCCACCACACCAGCGGGCGAGCGCCTCCAGATCGCGTTCGTCCTTGTGCTTGGCGCGGGGCAGGCCGCTGTGGCCGCCGGCGTCCAGGGTTTCTAGGCCGACGCTGATGCGGACGCAACCGGCAGCTCCCATACGGCGAACCAGGTTCTCGTCTAGGTGGTGCATCGTCGTCGCGCACTTCCACGGGTACCTCGACCCGGTGGCTGCCAGCCGCTCGCACAGCCGGAGCACCCAGCCACGGTCGAGTGTGAACGTGGGTGCATAGAAGGCGACGTAGTCGAACGGAGCCGAGCGGAAGGACTCCTCAATGTAGGATACCGTCCGCTCTACCGGCAGGCGCCGCTCGCGCCTGCCGAAGATGCCGGGCACCTCGCAGTACGCGCAACCGATGGGGCAGCCGCGTGCCGCGGGAACCACAAGCTCCCGACGGCGCGGGATACCGCAGAACTTGTTGGAGTCCCTGCTGTACAGCGCATCGTGGCGCTCGTACGGGATCTCATCCGCGCCGGGAAGAATCCAATCGCCGGGAGCGAGCAGGCTTCCTGGACCGGCTGCCTCCACCCACGAGCTTCCGCGGCGCAGGCTCACCCCGTCCGCCGTCGCCGCCGGGCCGTCGAGAAACGCCGTGGTCGCAGCGACCACACCGGTCTCGAAATCGCCCGATTCGACGACGGCGTCGAGGTCGAACTGTCGGAAGGCGCCCGGGTTGAGGCTGCTCAGCCTCCCGAAGGCGATCAGGAGCGAGGAGGGACTCAGCCGCCGGGCGTACGAGAGGAACGCGCACAGTCCGGCGACACCGTCGAAGTCGTTCATCACGGCAATAACGTCGTACTGGTGCTGAAACAGGTCGTCGCCGACGTCTTTCCAGGTCGGCTGTTCGACCGTCCCGTCGATGACGCGGACCGACCCTCGGGGGAACGACCTGCGCAGGTGCCCGGCGACCTGGTAGAGCGCCAGGTGGTGGCCGGCGTTGAAGTAACTGAGGATCTGCGGCGGCCAGATGATCAGGACGCGGAGGTGCCTGCCGTAGTGGGTGCCGCGAGCCGGGTCGGTGGTGGACGGTTGTGGCATCGACATCCGCGTCTCTCCTTATTCGGTGGTCAGCACGTGGGTGGGCGCGTTGGGACTTCAGGTACGGTCCACCCGTCGGCGTCCTGGCCATCCGGGACGGCCCGGATGTGCGCGCCAAGCCGGTGCAGGTCGCCGACCAGGTCCTCGTAGCCCCTGACGAGATGTGCGGCACCGTCCAGCCGCACCTCGCCTGGAACGGCGAGGGCCGCGACCAGCAGGGCGGCGGCAGCCCTGAGATCGCCGGCGGTGACGTTGCAGGCCCGATGCGGCGGGTGGGGGCCGGTGATCCGCGCCTCCGCCCCACTGCTCTCGATCCGCGCGCCCAGGCGCCGCAGCTGCGGCACGTGGCCGAAGCGCTGCTTCCAGACGGTCTCGCGAATGCGTGAGGTGCCCGGGGCGAGCGTAGCCAGCAGGCACAGGAATGGCTGGCTATCGCTGTAGACGCCGTGAGAGGAGACCGTGATGTTCACCGGTGCCCGGGGAGGCTCGCCAGACAGCACGAGGGAGTCCGCGCCGTCCCGGCGGGCGTCGAGCCCCATGGCCCGGGCCACCGCGATCTCCGGAGCCAGTCCGTCACCGAGGCGGTCCAGGGTCAGACCAGTCAACCGGATCGGGCTACCGGTGAGGGGCGCCACCGTCGCGTAGGTCACAACCGTGATCAGGTCGCTGATCAGGGTGTGGCGCACGGGCCTGCCATGTCCCCCGTCCTGGCGGCCCTCGATCAGGAGGTCGCCGCCCGAGGCGTACCGGGCAGCATATCCGAGCGCACACAGCATTCCGACCAGCTCGGTGACATCCGGTTTGGGATAGGGGCAGCGCAGCCGGGTCGTGCCGCGGGCGGCGGCCGCGGTGAGAATAGCCATCTTCGTCGCCCCGGAGTACAGCGGTCCGGTGCGCAGCGTGGGGTCGCTCGTCCAGCGGCGCAGGTCGAGGTCGCAGCCGACGAGGCTGTCCGCCCGGACGGTCAGGGACCCATCGGGGCCGCGCAGCACACGGGCACCGAAGCGGCGGAGCACGTCCGCGTACTGCTCCACGGGGCGGAGTCCGCCCGCACTGTCACCGATGCGGCAGCCGCCTGCGGAAGGCATGGACACCTGCCCGAAGCGAGCGAGCAGTCCTGGCAGGAGGTAGACGGATCCGTGGATCCGACCGGCCAGGATCGGGTCGAGCGGGCCGTCTGCCAGCCCGGTGGGATCCAGATGCAGGGCGCCACGCGCCAGGTGGGCGTCGGCCCCCAGCGCCCGCAGCAGTTTGATCAGGATCCGGGTGTCCTCGATGTTGGGGCAGTTGTCAACGGTAACCGGCGCGTGGCCTACGACGGCGGCCGCGACCACGGTCACCAAGGCGTGCTTGAAGCCAGGTACGCGGACCTCCCCGCGTAGCCGGTGGCCTCCTTCCACGATCAACACGACGCCGCCAGTTGGTGGAAGAACTGGCCGATCCCAGCGGTGCTGTAGGAGCCCCAGGGA
>JAICHZ010000113.1 GCA_025924655.1 Pseudonocardiaceae bacterium
CACCACCCGGCGACCGTCCCGGCCGGCCAGCACAGTGTCGGCATAGTTCTCCAGGCCGACCAGTCCCCGCACTTTGCGCTCGTCAGCCCGCCAGTTCGCCACTCCCACAACGTTGGATGCGAGCTCACCGCCGGGGTACTGGCGGATCTCCCGGTGCTCGGCGTTGATCTCGGGGAAATCCTGCTGGATCACCCTGGCCTGGGTCGGCGTCACCAACGGTGCCAGTAGCACTGTGGTGCGGTCGCTGCGCAGCTGGCTGAGGAGTTCCTGCTCAGACACCGCCGGGCCGAGCACTTGGGCGACCCGGCGGGCCATCGCCTGCTTGTGCAGATCCGGGTCGACCCGTACCGCGCGCTGCTCGGTGATGATCCGCTGTGGCTGCGCGTACAAAGCCTTGGCCTCCACGCTGAACGCCAGCGGCGTGCCGTTGCGGTCAGTGATCGTGCCGCGTTGCGCAGGCAGCGTCTGCACGGTGGTGCGCTGTTTCACCGCCTGTGCCGACAGTTCGGCCGCCTGCAGGCCCTGCACGGCAGCCAGCTTCAGTCCGGCGGCCACCAGCGCGAGGACGAGCACTACCCGACCCAACCCCAAGCGGCTGCGCAGACCGCCTGCTGACCGGAGAGGTCTCCGGCGGCGGCGAGACACCTGGGTGGACCGGCCCCTGGTCACTGGCTTGTCACCGGCTGCGTTGGTGCCGGCGGTCCGGGCGGCACGGGCGCTACCGCCGGTGGCGGTGCCGGTGAGGGTGGCGGCGGCGGGGGCGGGGGCGGGGGCGGTGCGACGGCCCGTCGAGGCTCGCCGATCAGGGTGACGGTGCCGTCTGACCCGACGATCAGCCGGGCCGGGTCCCCCGCCGGGACCATTCCCAGTTCGCGGGCGCGGCGGGCCAGCTCCGGCGCGGTTTCCAGAGTGGCCACCGCTCGGCTTAGCCCTTCCGAACGCTCGGTCAGGTTCCGGACAGTCTTTCGGGCGTTTTCCAGGTGGTAAGAGTCCGCGGTGGCTGCCGTGGACAACCACAGAGTGGCGATCAACGCCAGCGCCAGCAGCGCCATCACCAGCATCACGAACGGTGTCCGGGCGTCCGCACTGTCCGGGCAACCGTGGCGGGGCGCGGTGCGCTGCGCGCGCCGAGCGTAGGCGCGGGCGACGGCCGGGGAGCGGCCCCGCTGGTCGCTGGTATCCCGGCGGTGGGCGGGCGCGATGGCCCGGGCGGCCACCGACTTCCCGGTGCGGGTTGGAGCCGTCATGGGGTCGGCTCCCTGTGCTCTGGAGCCGGTGCGATGCGCTGCACGGCCCGCAGCCGCACTGACGCTGCCCGCGGGTTGGCTTCGGTCTCGGCCACGTCGGCGCGCTCAGCCCCACGGGTCAACGTGCGCAGCTGGGGCCCGTGGTCGGGCAGCTCAACCGGCAGACCGGCCGGGGTACGCGAGACGCTTAGCGGCGCCAGCTCCCGTTTGACGATCCGGTCCTCCAGCGAGTGGTACGACAACGCCACCAGCCGACCGCCAACCGCGAGCGCATTCAGCGCCGCTGGTACCGCCGCGCGCAGCGCCACCAGCTCGCGATTGACCTCGATCCGCAAAGCTTGGAAGGTTCGCTTAGCGGGATGGCCACCGTGGCGGCGAGTGGCCGCCGGCACACTCTGGTAGACGATCTCGACCAGCTGCGCGGTGGTGCGCAACGGCCGCTGCGCCACCACGGCAGCGGCGATGCGGCTCGCGAAGCGCTCCTCGCCGTATTCCCGAAGCACCCGGGTGAGCTCGGCATGGGAGTAGCCGTTGAGAACGTCGGCGGCGGTGGGCCCGGTACTGGAGTCCATTCGCATGTCCAGCACGGCGTCGCGGGCCTAGGAGAAACCGCGCTCGACAGCGTCGAGCTGCAGTGAGGACACTCCCAGGTCGAACAGCACACCGTCGAGCTGCTGGATGCCGAGGCTCGCCAGCACGTCGGCCAGCTCGTCGTAGACGGCATGTACCAGGTGAAGCCGACCGGAGTACGGGTGCAGCCGTTCGGTGGCCACCCTGATCGCTTGCGGGTCACGGTCGAGACCGATCAACGTGAGCGCGGGATGTGCGTGAAGTAGCGCGGCCGCGTGTCCGCCGAGACCCACCGTGGCATCGAGCACCACGGCCGGCCGGTCTGCCAGCGCGGGCCCGAGCAGCTCCAGGCATCGGTGCAGCAAGACCGGGACGTGCTGCGAGCGATCGGCCACCGCCAGCCCCCCTCCGCTCACAGCACTCTCCTTACGCCACGCGGCCGGGATTGCCGGCGCGGATCCGAAATACTCTCGGTGCCGCCAGGTCTCCGCCCGGTGCCAGATCCTGGCGCCGGGGAAGGTGCGTCAGAGCTGGAGCTAGTCCGTGTTGTCGCGCATCGCCGTTGATCTGGTGAGCACGGTCGATGCGCCTCCGGGCGGAGGCCTCGTGGTACCGGGTCACATCACGCCGGGCAACACCACCTCCTGCGCCTGCGCGTAGGACTCCTCGTGTTCTTCCAGGTAGCGTTGCCACGCTGCGCTGTCCCAGATCTCCAGACGGTTGATCGCCCCGATCACTGCGCAGTCCTTGCTCAGCCCGGCGTAGCGCCGCAGCTCGGCCGCGATCGAGATGCGGCCTTGCCCATCCGGGCGTTGCTCATCGGTGCCCGCGAACAGGTAGCGCTGGTAAGCCCGCACCGCCTCGTTGGTGAACGGCGCCTGGGCCACCTTGCGGGCCATCTCCTCGAACTCAGCACGCGGGAAGACGAAGAGGCAGTGATCCTGACCTTTGGTGACCATCAACCCCCCTGCGAGCGCGTCGCGGAACTTCGCCGGCAACGTCAGCCGACCCTTGTCGTCGAGCCGGGGCGTGTGCGTGCCCAGGAACACGGCCACCCACCTCCCAGGCCGAAGGACCGGCCATGAAGCACCCCTGTGCTCCACCGTGAGCCACCTTACCCCACTTCCATCCACTGTCAACGCACAGCTACCGCCCGCGTTTTGCTGTGGGGGCTATCCGGCCAGCTCAGAGGCGATGGCCCGAAGTGGGGCGACGACCGAGCGGGGGGCGCTGCTTGCGAGCTCGGGAGACGTCGCAAGGGCTTCGTGCGCACTCGCGGACGGGTCGACGCGGTCGGGTGCCGCAACAGGTGGGGCGAAGTGGGAGAAGACACCGCCTGGCGCAACTACGACCGGATCACCCTGCCCCCGGGTGGTGCCGTCTGCGCAGAGCAAGGACGCCGGGGAGAATCGGCACCGACGCGGAAACCCCTCCCGCAGGGTGGTCATGCAATCACGGTTTGACACACTCCACGCAGCACTCCGGTGGACCGACCCGCGGTACACCAGCGACCACCGACGATGGTCAGGATCAAGCCATGAGCAGCCGAGGTCTCAGTTCGCCACCGGTCGCCGACGTGCACACCGTTGCGCAGCGGATCGTGGGCAACATAGAGCGGATCCTGGTCGGCAAGCACGACGCGGTCCGGACCGCAATGATCACCCTGCTGGCCGAAGGTCACCTGCTGGTCGAGGACGTGCCTGGGGTGGGCAAGACGTCGCTGGCCAAGGCGTTGGCCCGGTCGATCGACTGCACGGTCACCCGGATCCAGTTCACCCCGGACCTGCTGCCCAGCGACATCACCGGGGTTTCGGTCTTCAATCGCATCACCGGAGATTTCGACTTCCGACCCGGCCCGGTTTTCGCCAACGTGGTGGTCGGTGATGAGATCAACCGGGCCTCTCCCAAGACCCAATCGGCACTGCTGGAGTGCATGGAAGAGCGTCAAGTCACCGTCGACGGGCACAGCTACCCGCTCGCTGGGCCGTTCATGGTGATTGCGACTCAGAACCCGGTGGAGATGGAAGGCACCTACCCGCTACCCGAAGCCCAGCGGGACCGGTTCACCGCCCGAATCTCGCTCGGTTATCCCGATCTGGCCGCCGAGATCGCGATGGTCGACGAGCATGCGGCCACTGATCCGTTCGCCGCCCTGGAGCCGGTGTCCACCGCCGCCGAGGTGGGCGCCTTGTGCCAGGCGGTTCGGCTGATTCACGTGTCCGCTGACCTGCGCCGGTACGTGGTGGAGGTGGTCAGTGCAACCCGACGGCTCGACGAGCTGCGGTTGGGCGCGTCTCCGCGCGCCACGCTGCAGCTGATGCGCGCTAGCCGGGCGGCCGCTGCACTGGCCGGCCGGGACTTCGTGGTACCTGATGACGTGCAAACGATGGCGCAGCCGGTGCTGTCGCACCGGTTGGTGCTCACCGCTCAGGCGCAGGTGGACCAGGTCTCGCAGGAGGACGTGGTGCGCAATGTCCTGGCAGCAGTGCCGGTACCGCAAGCGCCTACCGGGCCACGGCCGGTCAGCCTCGACGGCAGCGTCCCGGATCACTCCGGACAACGTCCCAAAACCCACCCCGAAGGGCGCCCCGAAAAGTATCCCGAGCGCAACGGCGCGGTGGTGTGGCGCCGTTCATCCCGGGTGACCTAGGTGCCCCGGCAGCTCGCCGGTTTGACCGCCCGCGGTCGGTGCCTGCTCGGCGCCGGGCTCGCCGTGGCGCTGTGCGCGGTGCTGGTCGACGAACGCGATCTGCTGCGGGTGGCAGCATTCGCGATGATGCTTCCGCTGCTAGCCAGTGCGGTCGTGGGGTATACGCGGCTCAGGCTGCGAGCGGACCGAAAGCTGGTGCCATCTCGGGTCACGGTCGGCGGCGATTGCCAAGTGCGCCTGACGCTGCACGGCACCGGGAGGCTGTGTGCCCAGCTGCTGGTCGAGGATGTGGTACCCGACGCAGTGGGCGGTAGCTGCCGCGCCGTAGTCGTGCATCCGCCGCGGACCGGTGCGGTAGAGCTGAGCTATCCGCTACGCCCGGTGCAGCGCGGGGTGCACTCGCTGGGTCCGCTGATCGCGCGGATCACTGATCCGCTGGACCTAGCGCAGTTCGGTCCCACGCTCGCCGGGCACAGCAGGCTGGTCGTGATTCCGGCTGTGGTGTCGCTGACCGGGTTGCCCGCTGGCGGTGAGCTGGGTGCCAACGAGGTGGCGGGCGGCCGGATGGGCTTCGGTCCGGGCCAGGACGAAGTGGTGGTGCGCAGTTACCGCCACGGTGACGACTTACGCAAGGTGCACTGGCGTACGACAGCCCGACGAGACGAGCTGATGGTCCGGGTTGAGGAGTGGCCGGAGCGCGGCCGAGCCACCGTGCTCCTGGACCACCGCGCTGCGGCGCACCGCGGCAGCGGACCTGCCTCAAGCCTGGAATATGCGGTGTCGCTGACCGCCAGCGTGTATGTGCATCTGCGGCGGCATGGTCAGCAGGCGCGGCTGGTCACTGCGGACGGGCTGGTACTGGCTGGTGCCGCCGACCAGACAGACCACACCATCGACACCGCGCTCGACGCGTTGGCCGCACTGCACGCGACCGACCAGCCCGATCTCGCTAGCGGCCCGGCGATGGCCGGCCGGCATGACGTGGTGGCAGTGCTCGGCGCCCTCGGGCCGGTGGCCATCCAACAGCTGCTAGCGCATCGTCCACGCGGTAGGCGCAGCCACGCCGTGCTGCTGGACGTCGCAGTGTGGGATATCGCGGGCGGCGGCTCATCTTGTCCGGTCGCCGCGGATCCGGCGCAGGCTGCCCGCCTGCTCGTTGCGGCGGGCTGGTCGGTTTCGGTGGCCCGCCCGGAGCAGCCGCCTGCCTTGGTATGGGACCAGCTGTGCAGCAGTTCCCGCAAAAAGTCGGCGGTGCCGCGGTGACCGGGTTGCGCACTCGGGTACTGCCCGCCGTAACAGCTGGACTGGCCGTCGCGCTCGCAACGACATCGCTGACCGGAGTGCTCGCGGGCTCACGCTGGTGGGGCTATGTGGTCCTCACGATTGCCGTCGTGGTCGCAACTGGCGTGGGGTTGCACTGGCTACGGAGGCCACCGATCGTTGTCGCGGCCGGCCAGCTCGCCGCGTTGGTGGGACTCGTCACTGCGGTGTTCACCTCCGGAGGCTGGCTCGCCGTGCTACCGGGACCATCCTCGGTGGAACAGCTACGAACATTGTTCGACGGTGCCGCCCAACAAATCCGGGTCGGGGTGCCCCCGATGGCGCAGACCGCTGAGCTGCTCTGCCTGGTGGTCGTCGCCGTCGGGCTGGTGGCCGTCGCGATGCACGCCTTGGTCGTCTCAGCGCGTGCACCCGCCTACTCGGGGCTGGTGTTGTTGTGCGTGCTCACCGTGCCTACCGCGGTGTCGAACCGGATGCTGCCCTGGTGGAGTTTCGCACTGAGCGCCGGGGGCTATGCGCTGCTGCTCGCCGTCGACAGCCGGCACCGGCGGCCGACGCGGGAACAGCCCGCCCGCTCTGGCGGCAACATCGGTGCCGTACCCGCTGCCGCGGTGGCGGTGGCTGGCGGTGCCATGGTGGTGGCCCTGGTCGTCGGAGTGACGGTGACGGCAGTGGGCACCGGCCGGTCGATCCACCCCGGTGCCGCCAGGGGCCGGTCACCGGGCGGGATCGGATTGAAGCCCTTTACTTCGCTGCGCGGACAGCTGTCCGCCGGAGATGCCGTGCCGCTGTTCCGGGTTCGGGGGTTGGCACAACCGACCTACCTTCGGGCGCTGACACTGAGCCGGTTCACCCCTGGCGCGGGCTGGCAGATCGGCCCGCTGGACGGCGCGTTAGCAGCTCACGACGAGACCGCCGAGCGGTTGCCACTTCCTGCCGGTGTGGCGACCCCGGTAGCCGGAACCACCCTGCAGGTGCAGATCGAGCCGATCAACTACGTGGACAGCTGGCTACCATCCTTCGGCTACCCGCTGGCGCTGGACCGCGTCGGCCCGGACTGGAGGTACGACCCCGACGCGATCACCATCTTCTCCGATCACCGCCAGCGCGCGGCGCCGTACACCGAGCTAGGGGTGCTCCCGGCACCGGACCTCCGGATGCTCCGGGCACCAGCTCTCACTGCGGCTGGCGGTGCCCCGGGCAGCTCCGTCGATCCGCGATACCTCGACACCGGTGGAGTCGACCAGCGAGTCGCCCAGCTGGCTGCCCAGGTCACCGCTGGGAGCCATACCGCCTTCGATGCCACCGTTGCCCTCAACCAGTGGTTCACTGCCCCTCCTAACGGTTTCCGTTACGACCTGCAGACCGCCTCGGGCAGCAGCGGGAATGACCTGGTGGACTTCCTGTTCACCGGCCGCCGCGGCTACTGCGAGCAGTTCGCGTCGGCGATGGCGATCATGTTGCGGACGCTGCACGTGCCGGCCCGGGTCGCGGTCGGTTTCACCCCCGGCAGCGTCACCGGTGGCTCACGGTTGATCACCACTGATGACGCCCACGCGTGGGTGGAGGCGTGGTTTCCCGGCGCTGGGTGGCTGCCGTTCGACTCGACTCCGTTGTCCGACGGGCGCACCGTGATGCCAGGTTATGTGGCTACTGTCCCCGATGTAGCCAGCAACACAGCGCCGCCGACAGGACCGCCGGTAGCCGGCGTCCCCGCGCCGGCGCCGGACGCACCCGTCCCAGCGGCGCCTCCTCCCGTGGGCAACCCCGAACGCACTGTGGGCCCGGCCGCCGGGTCCAAAATCGGCCAAGGCGTAACCGGGCTGCTGGTGCTCGGCTTGTTAGCGGGAATCACCCCGTCGGGGGTACGTGAGCTCCGCCGTCGGCGGCGGCTGCGTCTGCTCGACGCGGGCGGCCCGCAGGCGATCTCGGCCGCGTGGGACGAAGTGTTGGCCGAATCGGTGGATCGGGGGGTCGATCCCGGCGTCGGCGAGAGCGTACGGGCGACCGCCCAGCGGTTGGCCGAGGAGCATGCCTTGGACGAGCCGGGACGAGCCGGGCTGCGCGACTTGGTCGCCGCGGTGGAGAGATCCTGGTATGCCAGCGCCGGTCACGACCCGTCGAACCGCAGCCGATCCGGCACCTCGTTCGACAGTGACCTGCGGCCAACGTTCGACGCGGTGCGCGCCAGCCTGGTCCGGTGCGCGCCACTGACCCGCCCTGCCCGGCTGCTCCCCCGCTCGGTACTGCGCAGACACCCTTAGAATGCCTCGCCCCGGATTAATGCTCCTCGAAGCGGCGACGGAACCGCTGCTCCATCCGCTGGGCCAGGGTGCTGCGACTTTGCGCTGACGATGGGCCCGCCGATCCCCCACGCCGACCATCCCCAGCAGTACGGCGAGAGAAGATCGCGACGACAGCACCGGCAAACATCACCAAAAAACCGAGGACGCTGATGACTGGGATCCCGATCGGACGGAAGGGGAGCACGACACCGGCGACGAGGAGCAGCAGTCCCAGCAAGAAAAGCGCGATTCCCTGGATCCGGCGCCGGTGAGACAGGCTGCGCATCCGGGCGCCCCGGACGTTCGACGCGAACTTGGGGTCTTCGGCATAGAGCGCGCGCTCTATCTGGTCGAGCAGACGCTGCTCGTGCTCGGAGAGTGGCATCGCTCCTCCTCCGGCACTCCGGTTGTCGATATGGTATCCGGTTCCGACGGTAGTACCTGTGGCGATCGCTTGCCTACCGTGGGCTCCTACCCTCGAGGATACGAGTCCGCGGCGATATGGACTAGCCGATCTGGTTACCCGATTCAGGGGACAGCGTGTCCCCCCAACCGGATATCCCTGGTGTGTCCAGCAGGGTAGCCAGCCGCACAGCAGCACCGCCGAACCGGGAACGTGCAGCGTCCGCCGCACGTTCCACGTCCGACCAGTATGCACTGATGCTGTCGCCGTCGAGGGTGAGCTGCTCGCCCACCGCCCCACGGACCAATAGTTCCACCCGCACTCCCAGCAACCGTACCGCCGTCCCGCTGGGCAGGTTACCGTCCAGCAGCTCAGTGGCTACCGCGAACACCCGGTGCGCGGAGTCGGTCGGATCTGCCAGGGTCCGGGACCGGCTGACGGTGGTGAAATCGGGATAGCGGATCTTCAGCGCGATTCTACGACCGCGCAGGTCGCGCCCGCGCAGCGCAGCCGTGCAGCGCTCGACCAGCCGCAGCAGCTCACGCCGCAGCACCGCTCGGTTCACCACATCGTGGGCGAAGGTCTCCTCCGCGCCCACGGACTTCTCCGGCATGTCCGGCACCACCCGCCGCTCATCGCGGCCGTTGGCCAGATCGTGTAGATGTTGGGCGCACACCGAACCCAGGGCACGCCGCAAGGCGGGCAGTGGCGCGATCGCGACGTCGGCCACCGTGGCGCAGCCCAACTTGCGCAGCGCCTGCGCGGTGCGCTCGCCCACCCCCCACAACGCGGACAGCGGCAACGGATGCAGAAACTCGAGCACCCCGTCGGCGGGCACCACGAGCAACCCGTCTGGCTTGGACAGCCCGGAGGCGAGCTTGGCGATGAACTTGCTCGGTCCAACCCCCACCGAGCAGGTCACCCGGTGAGCGTCATAGACCTGGCCGCGGATCCACTCCCCGATCCCCGCCGGGCCCATCCCCAGCCTGCGCAGCGAGCCTGCGACGTCGAGGAAGGCCTCGTCCAGGCTCAGCGGCTCGACCAGCGGGGTGACCTCGCGAAACAGCGCCATCACCCCACGAGAGACCTCCGCATAGCGCGGAAAATGCGGCGGGATGAACTCTGCTTGCGGGCATAGCCGGCGGGCGTGTGCCACCGGCATCGCCGAGCGAACCCCAAACGCCCGAGCCTGGTAACTCGCCGAGAGCACGACGCCGCGGTCTCCGGCCGGGTTGCTGCCGCCGGCCACCACCACGGGCCGCCCGGCCAGCTCAGGACGTTCGCGGACCTCGACGGAAGCATAGAAAGCATCCATGTCGACGTGTAAGACGTGGCAACCGCGATCGGTGGAGCAGCTTGCGTGCGGCGTAGCACGGGGTAAATCAGCACGGCGGGGTAGATCAGCACTGCGGCCCATGGCACCACCTCAACGCCGCGATTAATCGAACATGTGTTCGATCACTGTCCATGCTAGCCGGCTATCGCCGGGCGTCGGGCCAGCGCGTGCAGCCGGCTGGCGATGTCGCGCAGGGGTACCCGGCTCGCCACCAGCAGCTCTAGCTCGGCGAGTTGGTCGGCGGCTGCTGGTTGGCCCTCCAGCACGCCACCCGGTATCAGGTCGGCGACCACCCCGTCGCCCTGCACCAGCTCGACGGCCAGGCCGCTGGCGGCAAGCAGCGCGAGCAGACCCTCGGTGTCGAAGCGGTGTAGTACGGGATCAGCCGCACCAAGCCTGCCGTCCGGATCGTCCAGCACCCGGCGGGCCTCAGCCAACCGGCCGGCCAGCGCGCGCACCAGTACCGCCGCGTACCGGTTGGCTACCAGGACCGAGACCGCGCCGCCGGGCGCGGTGGCGGCGGCTAACGCCCGGACCGCCCCAGCGGGGTCCTCGACGACCTCAAGTACGCCGTGCCCGAGCACCAGGTCGGCACTGGCTGGCGCAACAACGTCCGCCAGCGAGTCGGCATCGCCCTGCACCGGGCTCACCAACTGTCGGACGCCGGCCTCGGCGGCCCGGCGGTTGAGGGTGGCCAGCGCATTGGGGCTCGGTTCCACCACTGTCACCACGCAGCCGGACCGGGCCAGCGGCACGGCCCAGACACCGCTGCCACCGCCCACGTCCAGCACCCGGGGAGCGACGCCGAGCCGCTGACGTGCCGCGACGACCTCGGCCTCCAGCGCCCGTTGCACCGCGCAGGCTCGCATGAACAGCACCTTAGAGGGCTCCCATAGGCTGCACCGATGCGAACCATTGCGGTGCTCGGCCTCAAGG
>JAICHZ010000114.1 GCA_025924655.1 Pseudonocardiaceae bacterium
ACTGCTGGTGTCGACGTAGACCGCCTCCAGAGTCCCGATCTTGTTGCCTGCGGGATCGATCACAGTGTGACCCAGCCAGTCCCGGAGATTCTCTGCGGCGAACATGGGTTCCGACTTACCCGCCCGCTCCCAACCCAAACCTTCTTGAGTTCGGCTCCAGTCGCTCGAAGCGCTGCGTACCCACGTTGGGGATTGGGATACTGCTACACCGAGATCCGGGAATCTTGGGCTTCCCGCGGGCCTTGCTCCAGGATGGCCCCTGGGCTGGGCGCGAAAGTGGTAGGTCATCTGAGGCGCGGGTATCCCGACGCGACGGGATACCCGCCTTGCAGTGGGGTCTTGGCAGTTCCGCGGTCGCTGGTCCGGGTGCTGCTCCGGGACCGTTTCCCGGGGACCGAGCTGATCTCCGTCGTGCTTGACCTCACACGATCACATTGAAATACCCGGTGCCTTGTGGCGGCCGAAGGGATCCGGGGACAGTCGGTTCTATGCTGTTCTACGCCTGGCGGCTCGCTTTCTGCGTACCTCGTCGATGTCCAGCGCGGTGGCTTGACCCACGAGGTCCTCCAGGTCTTCCAGCGGGAGGGAGCCCGATCGGGCGTAGATCACGAAGCCTTTTTTTATGATAACTAGAGTGGGAAGGGACATGACGCGGAACATGGCGGCAAGCTGGCTATGCGCTTCAGCGTCGACCTTGCCGAACACCGCGTCGGCGTGGCGCTGCGATGCTTGTTCGAAAACAGGTTCGAACGTGCGGCACAGTCGACACCGCGGTCCCCAGAAATCGACCAGCACCAAGCTGGCGCCGCCCACGACGTCGGAGAAGGTTCCCTTTGTCAGCTCAATCGTCGCCATCTTCCACTCCATCGGATCCCTTCGGTGGCATTGGGAAATCATCAGCTTCTTCCGCGGTGTTGTGAAATACATATGTCCGGGAGAGCTGAGATCCAGGTTTGCGGATGCATGCGGGCGGCATGTGGGCGATTATCTCAGCCTCATTGGGCTGACCGCCACTCGCGGCAGGTCTGCCACGTATTCTTAGCGTGCCGTTACGATCGGTCAACCTAGGGATCATTGGTCTCTAGAACGTTGACACTTGAGCCACGTTCCCGGGAGTGCGTAGCGGGCCACTCATCCGCTCCTGCACAGGTGTTTAGACCACCTGACCAGCCACGATGGGTGGCACAACGACGGCGGCTGAGGCTTAGGTCGCCCGGTTCGGCGCAGCGGATGGCGACGGTCGGCCACCCCAGACCGAGAGTCCCTACGGGAGCTTGCGCTCAGGAAGCCGCAGGACCATTTCGCGTGCCCACAGACCTTAGCGGTCCGCAGCCTCGAGATGATCCCGGTCATCGACTGCAGGGCTTGATCGCGCTTTGGGTGCCTGAAGTGACATGACGTGTCACTCAACGCACCGAAACCGCGATCATGACCTCTGAGAGCTCGGGCTGCGGTCCGAGCGACGTCCTCAAACGTGCCTCACCCCACGTCACCTGCCAACCCAGCTGCCACCTCGGCGATCCGAGGCGAAGCCTCTCTAGAACAGGACGGCACCATGGGCCCGGCCGGCCGCAACCGAGGCTTTGACCGCGTCCCAGTTGGTCCCTCCCCACAATACTGCGGTTTGGATCCCGCGGGGGCCGGTGAACAGCCGGGCGTGGGGTCCGGCTGGCTGCGTTGACCCGGTTCGCCGCAAGCTCGCAGATCTCGGCGATGAGAAGGACGGCGCGGGCGCGTTTGCTCTCGGTTCCCTTGTCGATCACGCCGCCCGGTGCAGGAGTGATCTGCCGCGAACGGTCCACGTCCACGGCCACCGCGTGTCTCTGAGCCCGAGCATGACAGAGAGGGCTGCGATGACCGGCAGTGTCCCGTGGTGCCTTCGGCATCGCTAGGCGTTCGCCGTCTTCCCTCTCATCGAGCCAGTATCGCGTCGCCGAGAAGCGCGGTTCAGGTTGGCAGTGCGCCGATTTCCGCTGGTGCGGTGCCGAACCTGAGTTTTAGCAGGCGTTGTGAGCTTCGGTCGGCCGCGTGCTCGAGGTAGCGACGCCCGAGGCTCGTGCGGGCGATCAATCCTGACTCGATCAGGTTTCGCCCGATGATGGGCGGGACGGCCCAGACAGGTGTGATGGGCAAGTTCAGGTCGTGCAGTCCTTGTTTGCCTAGGAAGTAGCGCAGCATGCTCAATGTGCGCAGCCGCGCGTAATGGCCGCGAACAGTGTTCAGGTGCCCGTAGTTCAGGGTGAGTTGTCCATCGACTAGCGCCGCGGCCAGGGCGGCGCCAGCCGGTGTGGCGTCTGCTTGGGCGAGCAGCACGTGGTAGTTGAAGACGTTTTGCTCGCGCTCGGTGTCGAATAGCCAGTCCTCGTCGACTCCCATCAGCCAACCTACGAACTTCCACAAATGCATGACCGCCACCGACTCGGCTTTGGGCACGATGCGCCCGAGCGCGCGCACTCCGAACAAGACCGTGCTGCTAAACAGTCCCAGTGTTCCGGCCTGGTCGGTCTGGTTGATCGGCAAGCCGAATTTCAGGATGTCCCAGCAACCGTTGGTTTCGAACTGGTGATTAACCAAGGCGTGCATCACCCGCACGTGAACGGTGAGTTTAAAGCCCTCGCCATCTCGGCGCATCCCAGCCGGTGCGCTGACCGCGTCGACCCATTTATGGGTCTCCCCGAGCCGACGCATGGCGTGCGAGCCGGTCAGGCCACCGGTTCGCACCAGGAGGTCGGCCGGTCCGGCGAACCGGTATCCACCGATCAGCGCCAGTTGCAGCAGCACGTCGTCGCGGCTGCGCCCGAACCGCCGAAATGCCCGCGCCCCTCGCTCGAGGAGATCGAAGTCCACCCAGTCCGGCACGTCATCGACCACCGCGAAAAAATCGCGGAGCGCCTGCGGCGCGTCCGGCACGGCATCGATCCCGTCAGCGAGGGCATCTTTGAACTGCGCCATGGCGGCCCGCTCCGGGTCGTGCTTCGGCCGGCGCATCGCCATGACCAGCTGGGCACCCAGCTCGTCGCGGGCAAACATCCGCCGCCCCAACCGGTCAAGCAACTGTTCATCCACCGTCGTGATGCCCGCGGCGATGCGCAGCCAGCGGCCCAACCGCTCATTGCGCTCCCGCGCACTGTAAAACCGGCGGGGATAGAGAAAGGTTCCAGCGTCATCGCTCACAGCCGGTGCGACCATGCCCTCATGCTGACACGAACATGCACTCGTGTCCTTGCGCCCGCGGCTTCGACCCAGGCCAGACCGGCCCACTAGACCTTCGAAGGTATAAATCAATTAGCGGACGTCGCTGACAGCGACGATGCTGGCCGGATGGACAACGTGGACCACCAGCCCACCGCCTGGACACATCGGGCTTGCCCTCGAAGGGCTGAGCAACTACAAGCGGTTAGCAGGATGGTGGCGGATGGCGATTGACAACGAGGTCTACGACCGGGCTGGTCAGACGTGGTGGGACGACGACAACCCCCTGATCATGTTGCATGGGGCGTCACGCGCGGACGGTTCGAGTACTTCCGTGACCTGTTGACCGGGCCACTCGGCCGGGATCCCGCCGGCTTGAGAGCGCTCGACATTGGTTGCGGCGGCGGATTCCTTGCCGAGGAGTTCGCCCGCTTGGGATGCCGCGTGGTCGGCGTCGGCCCTTCGGAGATCTCGATCGAGACGGCGCGTCGCCATGCCGCGGGTGCTGGTCTGGATGTCACTTATCTAGTCGGCGCAGGGGAACAGCTGCCGGTTGAGGACTCCTCATTCGACATCGCTTATTACTGTGATGTTTTGGAGCACGTGTCGGGCCTCGACAGTGTTATCGCCGAGACTGCCAGAGTGCTCAAGCCGCGCGGCGTCTACATTCTTCGACACCGTCAATCGGACCGTGTTCAGCAAGGTCGTTGGCATCAAGCTCCTACAGGAATGGTGACTGACGCGTATATTTGACTTTGCCCTACATGATTGGAACATGTTCATCACACCTGCCGAGCTGGTCAAGGTCATGAGTCGACATGGACTGCAGAAAGGCGCCATCGTAGGGCTTGGCCCGCGAACCAAGCTGACTTCTCTCCTTGTGGGCTATCTCAACTTAAAGCGAGGCCGGCTGTCCTATGGGCAAATGAGCAGGATCCTGCAGTTGGGTCCCACCAAGAGCACCAGCATGTCCTACATGGGATACGCCACGAAGGCAGGCCAGTTTGACGGCCTGGGGTCCACCGCATCTGAGCTCGGTTGACCTTGCCATCGAGAACCGTGGTGCGGGCACTCGAACGCAGCGACGACGCAAGAGTGCCCATCCCAGCATTGTGACCGGTTAGATTATTGCCGTTGGACCGGTCACGCGCCGTCGACAGATCCAGCGTCACATTTTGCGGATCTGCAAGTAGCGGCGGACATCTGACAAGGACAGCACTCCGAGAGTGAGCACGAAAAGGACGATGATCGCTGCCAGAATTGCTGCGATGTAGCCAACGATGTACATGTGTCCCCATCCGGGTCGGCGGTTCAGCGGTCAGCGAGATCTTTGCCCACAATGCTGTCGCCGACGATCGCGTGTATCACCGGCTGCGACGCACTGGAGCTGGTTGCCAACGGTTCCTCTCGTCGACACCCACTGGTCAGCGCGCCGCCGGGGTCTGGAGCAGCATGTCGCACCGCTCGGCGAGCCCCGTCATCTACCCGATCGCCACGCGTCGAGCCGGCAGATCGGGACTCGTGTCGCTAAATGCGCATTACCACCTCAGGGTACCTTTCAGCCTGCACCGCGTACATCTCATTGTGCGCCCCGTTTGGGTTGTCGTGATGCGGGCCGGGTGTCAGGGTCGGCGATAAAGAGAGACCGTTCTCCCTACCAGAGATCTGCGCGTCGGGCCGGCCGCAGAGCCAAGTGGAGCGGCCGGCGGGGCGGGGCACCTCACGTCTGAGTAGCCACACAACCCCGCGGCGTGCCTCAGCGGATAGGCGGTGGTGTGCCCTCAGCGCTGGCGAGAAGGGCCGGATCCCAGTCGCACACCGTGCAGGCATGGCGGAACGCGGAGCGGGCGAACTCGAGTCCGACCGCATGCGGGTCGGGGCTGCGGCATACATCGTCCCAGTCCAGGATGTACTCGCCGAGCGCCGGCTCCCAGCGCGCCGGCGTGGGGGAAAGCGTCGCGGTCTCGAAGCTCTCCGGCGCTGGATGCGCATAGGCATAGAACGCAGCCTTCCCGTATCGCGGATCGCCGGGCCACCAGCCGATGGCGACCTCCTGCGCATCCATCGCGTTTCGCATGATGAAGTCGTCCGACGGCGGCTCGGCCGGCTGGCCGGAGAACAGATTCACCGCAAGGTCAAAAGAACCCCACCACGCGTTGACCGGCGTCGAGCGTCCGCGATATGGCGCCCGGAACGCTGCGAGGACGAGCGCGGCCTGGGTCGCGGCGGCGAAGTAGGAACTGACCTGACCGGCGTCATAACGTTTGTGCTCGGCGTCTTCATCGAGCGGCACGCGCCACGGTACCTCCTGTGGGGTCAGGTCGATGTCGACCGTGGCCCCAAGCCGGCGGACCGCTGTGAGTATTTCGCGGGTTACCTCGCTCACCGGTCGGTCGGGGACGAGCGTAATGCGTTGCTCGTTGCCGTCGCTGTGCTCGACGACAGCGTCATGGGTTCGTAGGTCGAGCGCGACGACGAGTGCTCCTGAGCCGTCGGTCGCAGGCAACGGGGCTGTTTCCCATCCCCTCGCGGTCAGCCGCAGCGCCGCGTGTTGGAGCTGGGGTTCGGGTGGGGCGATCGCCGCAGCCAGCTTACCGAGGACCTGGGTGTGCGCGTGCAGCGTGTCGCAGGTCGCGCTCCACTCCGGATAAGAAAGGGAAGGCCAGCCGTAGCGCATGGCTTGACGTTACCGGTCAAACGGCCCGACCACGGCCGGGTCTACGTGTTCGCCGAGTACCGAATAAGTACCGCTGCAATTGCATACGCCTTGTGCTGTTGAAGCGTACGTACTTTAGTACGCTGCGAATCCCCCTCGCACACGCTGCGTCACAGCTGACCGCGGCATGAAGGCATCAACTGGCCTAATACCGCCACGTTCGAGTGTCTTCCATCGAGTTTTCTCGTCCGCCGCAACGGCAGCGGTGACACAACATCCGCCGAGTGGTCAATGACACGCGCCATGCGAGTTACTTGCGTCATACATCGGTGAGAAGGTGGTGACAGTGTTGGTCAGCTCTACTACTCTCAAGGTATCGAGCAGATGCACGGGCTAACGAGAGTGCGGCGCGACGTCGGGTTCGAGAAGCGGAGGAGATGCCATGAACCATGCGGTTGTACGGTCCATCTTCCGTATCTGTGCCGGGCGGCGGAATCGCGCCATTCCTTCCCCGGATGACTAGGACCCGGTTAATCCGGTTACTGTCAGGATGGTGGCTAGCGGTCCGAGCGCGGGATTTAGATAGTCACCGTCGTGCAACGTTAGCTGGAGGTGAGGGGGTACTCTAGTCATTTCTTGTAATTAAGTGGGAGCTGCCCTAAGTCACCGAATTCTGGACATTCACGGAGCGGCTATGGAGCGGCGTCGAGCGATCGCCTGGGCTGGTTCGATCGCCATGACGGGATGTGCCAGCGCGCTCGCGCTGGGCGCGCTTGTCGGAGGGTTCGGCCTCGAGTCCTCAACGGCATCGGCGATTCCGGTGGGTACCTCTGGATCGGCAGGATCCATCCCAGCGCAGGTCAATTCGCTGGTGTGGTGGTACGTGGCCCGTGCGTCCGGTCTCTTAGCCTGGGCTTTGCTCGCGGCCTCGGTGATCGGCGGACTGCTGCTCGGAACACAGCTCGCGCGAGGACGCACTCGCAGGTGGACGCAGGGCGTCCACGAGTTCCTCGGTCCGCTCGCCGTGGTCTTCACTGTGATCCATCTGGCCTCCGTACTCGCCTCCGACCAGTTGCGGATCGGCTTGCAGGAGCTGATCGTCCCGTTCGTCCGGCCCAACAATCCGGTGGCCCAGGGTTGCGGGGTGCTGGCCGTCTACCTCCTCACCGCGCTCGCTCTGACGTCCTCGGCGCGGGCCGTATTGTCTTGGCAATGGTGGCGCCGTCTGCATCTGCTGGCGTTCCCCCTGTTTGGTTTGGCCAGCGCGCATACCGTGCTTGCCGGTAGTGACACCAGCAGCCCGATCTTGCACTGGGCGAGCCTTGCGGTCGGGCTGGTGATTGTGTTTCTGGCGGCGTTGCGCCTGCTCACGGCGAGACCGGTGGGTGCAGCCGCAGCAGCGCTCGCCGATCCGCGGGGCACCGAAATGCCCGTACCCGTCGTGCCGCAGCCCATGACGGCGAGTCTTGCTCCGGTATCCGCCACCGAGATGCGGCTGCTTATCGGCCAGACGACGTGGGAGGCCGACAACGTCTTGTCATTGCGGCTGAATTCCCCTGACGGGTCGCCATTGCCGAAATGGGAGCCAGGAGCACACATCGAGCTGGCGCTGCCTTCGGGCCGGCGCCGGCAGTACTCGCTGTGCGGCGACCCGAGCGACACCTCTTCATACCGGATCGCGATCCTGCAGGTTCCCGGTGGGCGTGGCGGGTCGGTGGAAGTACACACCGAGGCCCGAGCGGGCCAGCTGATCACCGTTGAAGGGCCGCGGAACCATTTTCCGCTGGTGCCCAGCCCGGCCTACTTGTTTATCGCCGGCGGGATTGGCATCACCGCAGTGCTGGCGATGGTGGCCCAGGTGGCCGCCGCGGGTAGCGAATGGAAACTGGTCTACGCCGGTCGACGCCGAGCCTGCATGGCCTTCCTCGATGAGATCCGGGCGCTAGGTCCCGACCGGGTCGAGATCATGCCCGCAGACGAACGCGGCCGCCCGGATCTGGATGCGATCATCGCTGCTGCATCGGCGGGCACCGCTGTCTACTGCTGTGGCCCGGACCGGATGCTGGACGCGGTGCAGCAGCGGGTCGCCACCACCAGGGCGGATCTGCGCCTGCACAGTGAGCCTTTCGCAGGCACGGACGCCAGCGGGGGCGCCCCACTCCACGTTGAGCTACACCGCACCGGGCACCTCATCAATGTGCCCGCTGATCGCAGCGTCCTGCAGGCGATCCGCGACGTCACTCCCGCGGTCTCGACCGGGTGTGAGCAAGGAGTTTGTGGTGCCTGCCGGACCGAAGTCCTCGCCGGCGAACCCGACCACCGCGACAAACTGCTCAGCAACGCGGAGCGCGCGGCTGGCGCGATGCTGATCTGCGTCTCCCGGGCCCGCAGTGAGCGGCTCGTCCTTGACCTGTGAGCGGTGACTCGGCTCAGCGCCCTGTGATGTCCCTACCTGGTCGTATCGGGCGATGGCGACGGCCCCCCGAGGGGTAGACGAGCCGGGTGATCCCGATAACTGTGCCGACTATTCCAATGATAAGCAGAGTGCTGGTCAGCGCCAGCGTCAGGACCATCGCACCCATTATGATTATCCCCTAGTACCGATGAGGTGTGCAGTTGGCGGGTCGTCGGATAACGCTACGCTCGGATCCGAGCCGGCGGCAGGATCGTGGAATTGCGGACAGCGACGGGGCCGACATGGATGAGCTGAGTGACTTCGTGCTCGACCGGCTCGCCGACGACGAGCGGCGATTCGAGGCAGGCGAACTTCCATACCTCGACGAAGCTGAGCGCCGCGGCCGGTTGCGCATCATGCGCACCGACGATCACCGCGGGTTGCTGCTGGTAGGCGGCCCGGTGCAGGCAATGGAGGAACGTATTCCGGTGCCGTTTGCCGAGAAGGCCGCGTTCCTCCGCAGGGAAATTCAGCACCAGCATGACGAGACCATGCTGGGGTTGGTCGCCTCGGTGTACGACGCGCATCCCGATTGGCGGGAGCAGTGGCGGCAGTGACTCAGAGCTGCACCGTCGTGGTCAGGCCCACGATCGAGGGTCGGCGTGGCGTCGAGCCAAAGCCGAACCGGACAGGTGGGCGGACCTCGGCCATGGTTCCGAGGTCGGCCCCCTGCCAGCTGGCGGTGGCAGACAACAGTGGATGGAGATCCCACGCCCCGTACCACTCCGTGCGTTCGGCGCCGGCGCTACCCCGGGTGCGCACGCCGGGGAGCACCGCTCGGACCAACGGGTCTAGCAGAGTCGCCCATGCCGGGGCAGTGGCCACTCGCCGCGGCACGGCTCGCAAAAGCAGCCCGAGCCAGCCTCTGGCTCCGACGATCAGGTCGGCTCGCAGCCGTCCGGCCAGCACCACCACCCGCTCCGGTTGGCGGATCACCTCCACCGGTGCGACTTCGACGGAATCGAAGCGGTAGGTGCTGGCGACGAACCGGGCGACCTCGTCGCTCGGCGCGATCAACAATCTGGTCCCATCGGGTGTTTCGATCATGACATCGCTGATCGGGCCGAACGGCGACACCGGCCATCGTCCCACGACGATGCGGTGGCCCGAGGTCGTGCCGAAAGCCGCGATTTCGCCGTCAAAGCGCCAGCGCACGGCCCCGGCCGGTCGCCGCGGATGGCGGGGGATCATCGGGGCGATGATTGCAGGTCGACGCCGCTGGCGACGAGCCGTCCAACCAAAAGGAGCGCCGATGATCAGCACGATCGAGCTTACCGACCAGGGCAGTGCGCTGGTCTATACATTCGACGATGTGATGCTCTATCACGGGCCGGGTTCCCCGGGCGGGGTAGCGCACGCCGTGAAGGTGATGGAGAGGGCGCTGCCACTGCTCGAGCCTGACGGCGTGCCGGAGCGGCGCGAGATCGAGGTGCACACGGCTTTCGCCGGACCCGGCGCGCGCGATGCGTTCGAAATGGTCATCCGTGCGGTGACCGAGGGCCGGTATGTCGTCGACGATGCGTTAGCGCGTCCCGAACGGGGTCCGACGCACGAGCGCTTCGTTTTCCGGCTCGGTTACCGCGGGCGAAGCGTGACGGTCGCTCTTCGTGACGGCTACGTGAGCACGGAGTTCATCGCGCTGGCGGGGATGGAGCAGCGGACGGCTGAGCAGGAGAACCGCTTGACCGTCCTGAAGCGTGACATGGCTGAGCTGTTGCTGGCGACGCCTGCGGTCGAGGTCTACGACGTCGACGAAAAGAGTTGACCATCTGGCACGCCACCGGCGGTGTAAGTCGGTCGAGACTGGGTATCCCTGGTTCCGATGACTTGCGATGGTATGGCCGATGCGGCTGGTGATCGCGGTGTCGACTCCGGCGTTGCGCGGACGACGTTGTGAATGCGTCCGCTGGGGAGTTCGTCCACGTCGCGGCACTCTATGCCTCTGACGAGCAACTGCGTGACCTGTTGTTGCCTTACCTTGATCAGGGCCTGCTGCGCCACGAGGCCATCCTGGCCGTGATCTCCGAGGATGCCCGCAGGGTGTTGTGTGACGCCCTGGGTGATGCCGCAGACCGCGTGCAGTGGGGCTGCTCTGGGGTGTCCTATGACCGGCTGGGCCAAGTTCTCGAGGGGTTCGCTGACTACCTCGCCCGGCAGCATCGCGCCCGCGCCCGCACCCGGGTGATTGGTGAGTTCGACGCGGACAGCAACCCAGACCGGGTGAGCCAGTATCTGCGATACGAATCGATGGCCAACGAGGTCTACGCGCCATATGGATATCCGGTGGTGTGTCTGTGGGACCAGCGCCGCTACTCACCCGAGGTGCTGGCTCACGTCCGGGCAGTACACCCAC
>JAICHZ010000115.1 GCA_025924655.1 Pseudonocardiaceae bacterium
TCCGGTGGCAATTGCCGCCGGCTGCGACGCGCTCAGGATCTGCGGCTGCCGCTCCAGACTGGACAGTGTCGCTATCAGCGCGGTAGGCGGGGCACGGTGCCTGGCGACGACTCGGTGGTGGTAGTGCTCGCGGGAATCTCGGGTGGCGTTGGGTGCCGCCTCGACCGACTGCAGGATAGGCGGTGGCGCCACCGATGCCTCCCCGCCAAGGGCAGCGCCACCGCCAAGACCGGCCGCTGTGCTCGTCCCCCGAACCCCCGCTTCGAGTTTCGGCTGCCGGCCGTTGGATCCGGTTGGGCCATGGCCGACCGGAGTTTGGCTAGGCCAACCTATGAGCATCCGCCACGCTCGGGGCCAGTCTGATGACAGCAGGGGGTCACCCGCGCGATGTGCGACGTCAGACAATCGCGATAGTCCTACAAGATGGATGACTTCTCCCGGGCGGCTGGTGCTCAGCGCGGTTCGCCGAGCTCGCATAACGCCGGGGTCCAGGACGTGTGCAACGCATAGTAGCCGGGTTTACCGATGCAGTAAACCCTTTTCACCGATTACAGAGACGGAGCAAGACCGGTGCAGGTTGTCACGCCTCGTTACCCAAGAGGACTCCGCTCTCCCCTGATTCGCGTCTACCACGCCTAGGCGTGCACCAGGTCGATGCCGTCATGAACACGGGCCGCCGCTTCCTCGGAGAACGCGTCGGTCACCCGCACGACATATGCAGGATCCATGTGCTGTTGGATCTGGTCGATGCTGAGCCAGCGCACCGAAAGCGCCTCGTCGGTGGTGGTGAGCCGGCCACCGATCGGCGAGCAGCGGAACACAAGAGCGACGATCCCGCGCGGCATATTCTTGTAGACGCCGCTGAGGCGTTCCACCCGTACTTTGATGCCGGTTTCCTCGAAGACCTCCCGGCGTACTCCTTGATCGAAGGTTTCGACCAGTTCGAGGACACCACCGGGGGGCTCCCAGCGTTGGTTGTCGCGACGCCGCACCGCAAGGACGTGACCATCATCGCGGACGACGATTCCCGCGACGCTGACAGAGTGCGTGGGCATGTCAGGCACGGACTGCCTCCGTGGTGGTGACGCTAGGTATCCTGAGGCTAGCAGTCGTCTGGATGACTGGAGGAGCTGTGGCGTTCGGTGCGCTGGACCGCACAGGTGACCGACCGCCGTATCGACAAATTGCCGATCACTTGCGGGCCGCGATCGAGCGCGGAGAACTGCAACCTGGCGACAAGCTGCCGTCCGAGGCGGCCCTGATCAGGCATTACCACGTGGCTCGGATGACAGCACGGCAGGCCGTTCAGGAGCTTCGCGGTGAGGGCAGGGTTGTCTCCGAGCAGGGTCGCGGAGTGTTTGTGCGGCAGCCTCTTCCGGTACGTAGGCTCGCATCGGAAAGGTTCGCCCGCCGGCACCGCGAAGCGGGTTTGGCTGCTTTCAGCGCGGAAGCCGCCAAGTCCGGCTTCACGCCCTCCGTTGATCAGATCGAGGTATCCCGGGCACTACCGCCGCCGGAGGTCCGCACGCGACTCCGCCTACCAGAGGAAAGTTTCGTGGTTGTCCGGTCACGCCGGTACCTGGCCGACGGTCGGCCCGTGGAGACCGCGGTGTCCTACATTCCGGCAGACATCGCCGATGGCACGCGCATCGCTGAGCTGGATACTGGCCCAGGAGGCATCTATGCCCAGCTGGAGGAGATGGGCGACGCGCTCGATCGGTTCACCGAGGAAGTTTCGGCCAGGATGCCAACGGCAGCCGAACGGCGCTGGCTTGACCTTTCACCGGGCACGCCGGTGATCATCCTCGTTCGTACCGCCTTCGACGTGAGCGGTCGACCTGTCGAGGTCTGCGACACCGTCAAATCGGCTGCAGCATACGTGTTGGAATACGACTTCCCAGCAGGATAGTCGCCACTCCTCTAGACATCTAGCCCTGGCTTGGTAATCTCTCAGCTAGAGGACCAGGCAAGGTTTGTGCACCGATGGGGGACAGAGCCAATGCCACAGGCGTCAACATCGACCGAGTGGCCTCCGCAGGCGTGGTCCTGCTACCGGTCGAACCGCAGCTAGCTCGGTGACCATCGGAAACCAGCCTTCAGACAAGAACCAGCGAACGGTTCCGGCAACTTGCCGGACGCACCGTGGATGCAAAGGGTTCTGCAACCTCCGCTTGGCGAAGGTCAACGGCGAGATCGTGCTCGATCCGCACGTCGCCGGCTGTTGCGTGATCAGCCTCGACGAGACTGAGGCCAGGACTGTCCGCGACACGCTAACCGAGTGGCTTGGTTGAGGCTGCCGCGGCTGGGCGAATCGCCATCGCGGTGTAACGCAGCAGTACCGTTGGAGATCAACCGAGCACTGGCGGAGGACCGATGAGCTCCAGATGTCCCGAGCTCAACAACAGAGTTGTTAGCGGCCGGCCCAACGACACTGGTGTGGAGTTCGGTGGCCGGGGAGGGCTCGCGCCAGCGGGAGGGGTCGGAGTACCCGCAGGCGCGTCGACGGCGGTGCCGCAATGCGGATGATCCACTGCGACGGGTCGCCCGATGCGGTCTGGGAGCTGGACGCCGCGCTTCGCGCCATGCTGGCGGGAGGCGAGGCAGTGGCGCCGCTGGGACCGGGCCAGGACAGCCCGCCCCGCGATCCGGGGCCGGGCCAGGTGGTGCTGGGCACTTCGGGCTCTACCGGGGGGCACAAATGGGTGCAACTCAGTGCCGCCGCGCTGCGCGCCTCCGCCGAGGCCACCCACGCACGGCTCGGCGGCCCGGGCCGGTGGTTGCTGGCGCTGCCCGCCCAGCACGTCGCCGGAGTGCAAGTGCTGGTTCGCGCGGCGCTCGCGGGCAACCGGCCTGAACTACTCGACCTGCGCGGCGGGTTCGACCCAGCCCGGTTCGGCGCTGCAGCGCACCGGCTGACCAGCGCGGCTGGGCCGTGCTACGCGGCTGGGCGGTGCTACACAGCGTTGGTTCCCACTCAGCTGGTCCGGCTGCTGGACACCGATCCGGGCTGCCTCGCCGACTTCGACGCGGTGTTGCTCGGCGGCGCAGCCACTCCGGACGGGCCACTGCACCGGGCTCAGGCAGCGGGGGTGCGCGTGGTGACCACCTACGGCATGACTGAGACCGCCGGCGGTTGCGTCTACGACGGGTGGCCGCTGCAGGGCGTCAAGATCCGATTGGACCAGGGCGACAGCGGGAACATCGAGCTGGCAGGGCCGATGCTGGCCACCGGGTACCTCGATGCTCCCGAACAGACCGCGGTGGCCTTCCGGGACGGCTGGTTCCAGACCTCCGACCTGGGACGGCGCGACGGGCAGGGCAGGCTGCACGTGCTCGGGCGAGCCGACGACGTGATCGTCACCGGTGGTCTCAATGTAGCTCCGGCTGAGGTGGAGGCCGTTCTCACCGGCCTGCCCGGCGTCGCCGCCGCCTGCGTCGTCGGCCTTCCCGACCCGGACTGGGGTGAGCGGGTCACCGCCGTGGTGATACCCGCCGATCCTGGACGGCCTCCGGAGCCCGGTGCGCTGCGGCTAGCCGCCTGCCGGCTGCTGACCGGGGCGCAAATGCCCAAGGAGATCGTGTTGCTCGATGCGCTACCGCTGCGCGGCGTCGGCAAGCCGGACCGCAGCGCCGTCCGGACCATGCTCGCCGCCCGGAAGGGCTGACCGCCCGCTGCAGGTTCGCGCACGTTGGGCACATGTTCACCCACTCTGGGTATGGACGCACGCCCTTAATCAGCGTTCTGTATTACCTACCGTCGCAATAATCACATCAGTCACACTAGAAACAGCCCACCCGACAGTCAGGAGCCTCCCGTGGCGCCGCCTGCTGGACGCTGCCGCCGTGCTCGCAGCACGGTCCGGCTGGCCGCCTCGGCCGTCGTCGCGGTGCTCGCACTTGTCTGCGGGTTGAGTTTCCCGGCTCTGGCCCAAGACCGGATCACGACCTGGTCTGCCCGCCTCGCCCCGGACTGGGATGACACGAATGTGCGCTTCGACGCCGACGGTCTGCGCCTCGACTCCCACCCCGGTGGCCCGGCGAGCATCAGATCCGGCCGACCGGAGGGGATGCTGCTCACCGCGGTGCAGCCGCTGGCCGAGTTCAGCAGCCAGGTAGCGACGGAGCTCGTCGCCGATCAACCAGCCGGCTCGGACGTCGCGGTGGACGTCCGGGGAATCCGCGGCGACGGGTCGTGGACCGAGTGGGTGGCGACCGGCTCGAAGACACCCGCACGGCTGGGCGCCGCGGTGACCGGCGTGCAGACCCGGATCGTGCTGCGCGCCGGCCCCGATGACGTCAGCCCACTGGTGCGATCAGTGCGGCTGACCGCGCAACCCGGTATCCAGCTGCTCGCTGCCCGTCCGCACAACGCGCGCAGCTACCGGGTTTTCGCCACCCGCGAGGGTCTCACCGGTGCTACCACGGCCAACGGGCACGTGATCCACGAACGGGATCATTTCGTCGCGCTGCCCTCGCGCCGGGGGCTGGCCCCGCGCGGCTCGGGTGACTACACGGTGAAGATCTGCGCGAGCAACGGGCGGTGCGAATGGGCACCGGTATGGGACGTCGGTCCGTGGAACACCACCGACGATTACTGGAACCCCGCCGAGGACCGCCAGTCCTGGCCCGACGTACCGCAGGGCACCCCCGAGGCACAGACCGCTCACGACGACGGGTACCACGACGGCCTGGACCAGTTCGGCAGGAAGGTGCGCAACCCGGCCGGGATCGACCTGGCCGACGGCACCTTCTGGGACGGTCTGGGGCTGCGCAACAACGGCTGGGTCACCGTCACCTACCTGTGGACTGACGACGGGGCGCCGGCCATCGTGCAGCTCCCGATCCTTCCCGTCTACAGCGGCCCCGGGGCGCAGTACCCGGCGGTGGGGCTGGCGGCGCAGCGCGCGAAACTGCTCGTCGAGTGCACCGCCACCGGCAGCGCCGGACCCACCGATCGGTGGCTGCGAATCGGCCCGAAACAGTACATCTCCGCCGCGCACGTCACTGTCAGCAGCACTCAAGCACCGGGTACCCGCTGCGCGACCCCGTAGAGTTGCAGCGTGGCGAGCATGGCGCAGTGGGTGCAGGGGGCGCGGCCACGAACGTTGCCCAACTCGATCGCCCCGGTGCTCGCCGGCTGGGGCGCCGCCGCCGCATTCGGCGCTGCATCACAATGGGCGCGGGCACTGCTCGCGCTGGTCGTGGCGCTGGCCCTGCAGATCGGCGTCAACTACGCCAACGACTACTCCGACGGCATTCGCGGCACCGACGCCCTGCGGGTGGGACCGATGCGGCTGGTCGGCTCCGGTGTTGCCGAGCCCGCTGCGGTACGCACCGCCGCGCTGGCCAGCTTCGCGGTTTCCGCGGTGGCCGGACTGATTCTGATCGCACTCGCCGGGCAGTGGTGGCTGCTGGTGGTGGGCGTCGCATGTGTTGCCGCCGCGTGGTACTACACCGGCGGGACTCGCCCGTATGGCTATTCCGGGCTCGGTGAGCTGGCCGTGTTCATCTTCTTCGGGCTGGTCGCGGTGCTGGGCACCGAGTACGTCGTCGGTGGACGGATCACCCTCACTGGTGGCTTCGCGGCGGTTGCGGTGGGGGCGATGTCGGCCGCGGTGCTGGTGGCCAACAACCTGCGCGATATTCCCACCGACGCCGCGACAGCCAAGCGCACACTCGCGGTTCGGCTCGGCGACCACCGGACCAGGATGCTTTACACCGCGCTGGTGGTCGTGCCGTTCGCGGTGACTGGGGGTTTCGCGGTCAGCCGGTGGGCCGCACTGGCCGCCCTGCTCGCCCTGGTTTTCGCCGGTCCCGCACTGCGCCGCGTCTGGGGCGGGGCAACCGGGCCGGAGCTGATCTGCGTGCTGCGCGACACCGGGTTGGCATTGCTGGTGTGGGCCGCCGCTACCGCTGCCGCGCTGGCCTTCACCGCGACCGATGACGCCGCCGCCCACCGGGCGCTATCAGTGACTCTCACCGTGGAGCTGTTGACGTAGCCGGTCGCGCTCAGCTTTTCGACGCTCGCCGACCACGGCCAGCCCGGTGTTCACCCGGCCCCGCAACCGACCCAGCAACAGCATCGACAGCGGAAGCGCCAACACCATCGCGAGCAGCGCCGATACCAGCAGGGGCACCCCGACCAAGAATAAGAGCAACGCTACGACGGTCACCAGCGCCAGCCGGGCAACACTGTAGAGGGCGATGTCGCGAGCGAGAGTTCGGCCGGTCGACGCGTTGGGTGCCACCACGACCACTGAGCTTAAACCAGTCCGCCTGCCCGGAAACATTGATAGGTGTAACAAGTCCGGACAACGGGTACTTAACGACCAGCGACACAGCTCTTTGAGGTGCATGGAGGCGGTCATGGGCACGATCGGTTGGATCATTCTGGGGATCGTCATTCTAGCAGTCATCGTGGCAGCGGCGTTGGCGATGCGCTCACGGAACCGGGCCCAGCTGCAGGAGCGATTCGGACCTGAGTACGACCGCGAGGTGGCCGCGCGCGGTAGCGAGCGGGATGCGGCGCGGCACCTCAGCGACGTCGCGGACCGCCGCGATCAGTTGGACATCCGCCCGCTGGAACGGGCGGCCCGCGACCGTTACACCCGGCGATGGGAAGCCGTGCAGTCCGAGTTCGTCGACCGCCCTGCCGGGGCCCTCGATGAAGCTGACCGGCTGATCACCGACGTGATGCGCGACCGTGGCTACCCGGTAGAGGACTTCGGTGAGCGCGCCGAGCTCGTCGCCGCAGACCATCCGCACGTCGTTGAGCATTACCGCGCAGCGCATGCTGCGCGACGCAACCATCACGGCAGCCCTGATGCCGTGGACACCGAAGAGCTCCGGCAGGCGTTCGTGCATTACCGCGCGCTGTTCGACGAGCTGGTGCTCGATCACTAAGCCGCGAGACATCACTTTCGGAGGTACCCATGGACACCCAGCCGGAATCCGAAGAGCCCGAACGGCGAGAAGGTTTAGGCGGGCGAGTACGACGTTTCATCGACAATGAGCTGAACCGCTCCCTGGATAAAAAGAACCGCGAGACCGATGAGGGCCACACCGTTCATCCCAATGCACCTGGTGCGGAGTTCGATGAGCCATCGGCGACCGATCGTCCGCATGGCGACTCACCTAGCAGCACCACCCATCCGGTGACCGCCGCGCCGGTCGATGCACCGCACAGCTCTTCTGTAGCCGAGTCTTCTGTAACCGAGCCCCCCGGACACGGTTTTCCCGCGCACGATCCCAGTGTCGAAGAGACGACTCCCGCGCACGATCCCCGCGTCGATGACACGACCGTCGGCCGCGAGGATGACCGCTCGAACGCGGAAGCCGCTGCCGACGGCAGTGCGGAGCGGGTCGGACTCCTCACCGATCCGGCTGGCCTTCGTGACCAGTGGCAACGGGTGCAGAGCACGTTCGTCGACGACCCGAAGGCTGCGGTCCATGAGGCCAGCGTGCTGGTGGACCGCACGTTGCAGGAGATCCAGCGCAACGTCGCCCGCGGGCAGACCGGTAATCCAGCATCGACCGAGGACCTGCGGGTGAGTTTCCAGCGCTACCGCGAATTCTTTCAACGGCTGCTTTCGGCGTGATCCGCACCGGTGCGGATTGCAAAAATTTGGCCCCTGCCCCCAATGATGATCGGGGTCAGGGGCCAACGCTCTTCAGGTCTACTCAGGTCTGGACTCTCTTCTCATCTCCAGCCCCGAGGTCGCTCGGCGGCTGCTCGGAGGTGGCTGGATCAGGCTCGTTCTCACCGGCGCCAAGGTTCGATTCCTCCCCGACCTTCTCGAAACGCTCCTTCAGCTCCTCCGCCGAAGGTGCATTTGTCCGGTCCTCAGCCATGGTTGCTCCTCTCCGTGCGGGATACGACTGTGCTGTGGGTTACCCCTACGGGCTCCGCCGTAAACTCACAACCCACGCGCCGGGCCACCGTGGGAGCAGCATGCGACAGCTGCTGCGCGGCAGCAGCCCAGACTTGCCGTGCTGGCCGATTTGGCTGCTTAGTCCCATTACCGGCGCTTTACCTCTACAGCACCGTTCGAGTACCTGCCGCGTGACCTGTCACGATAGACCGGTAGGTCCCGACTGCGAGGTCGACGAGTTTGGGGAGGCCCGCGATGTCCCAGCCACAGTCCACTGAACGCCTACTGACCCCAGGGGAGGTAGCTGCACTGTTCCGGGTGGATCCGAAAACGGTCACCCGGTGGGCCTCCGCCGGGCGGATCGGCTCGATCAGGACCCCGGGCGGCCACCGGCGGTTCCGGGAAACCGAGGTACGCGCACTGCTCGCCTCGCTCACCACCCCGGCGCCGCTGGACCGCCCTTCCCGCAGAGCCGCCGGATGACATCCGGGTGACAGGTTCGCCGGGCTTCCCGTGACGCTACTACGCTGGGTGGCGACGTGGAGGAGGTGGCCGCCGTGACCTACGTGATGGCGGCGATCGGGGTAGCTGGGGTTGCTGCACTGCTGTGGAAGGCGTTGGCCCCACAGCGTCCAGCCGCGCGCTCAGTACTTGCACCGGATGACGATCCGGAGTTCCTCCGAGGCCTGAACCGTAAGCGCCAGCAGCCGGGCGACGAAAGCTGATCCTCCCCGCTATCCGCGGGCCCAGCTGACCGCCTGGCCGCGCTGGAAGTCGTCGGCGACTGTCGCCGCGAGTTCCAGCGCGGCCAGTCGGGCGCCGTGCCCGAGGCGATCGAGATCGATCTCACCGCCTTCTTCGAGGTGCTCATCGAAGGGCATCCGGCAGACCGAGCGGCAGCGGGCGGCGAAGTGCGTGGCGACCCGCTCCAGGTCGACCTTGCCCGCGGTCGGCCGCACCGAGTTGATCACGGCGACTGACCGGCTGACCAGCTCGCGATATCCATGCGCATCCAACCAGTCCAGGGTGGCCGATGCCGAACGTGCGCCATCGATCGAGCTGGACGAGACGATGACCAGGGAGTGCGCCAGATCCAACACGCCCTTCATCGCGGAGTGCATCAACCCGGTCCCGCAGTCCGTGAGCACGATGTTGTAAAAGCGCTCCAGGACGGTCACCGTGCGCCGGTAGTCGTCCTCGCTGAACGCCTCGGATACCGCAGGATCCTGCTCACTGGCGAGGATCTCCAAGCGGCTGGAGTTCTGCGACGTATACGCCCGGATATCCGAATAGCGATGGATCCGATCGGCGTCGCGGAGCAGATGCCGCACCGTGGCGCTGGTCTCCAGCGGGATCTTCTGGGCCAGCGTGCCGCGGTCCGGATTGGCGTCCACCCCGACCACTCGGTCACCGCGCAACGAGGCGAGCGTCGAACCCAGCGTGGCGGTGATCGTGGTTTTGCCGACGCCACCCTTCAGGCTCAGCATCGCGATCTTGTAACAACCGTTGAGCGGCTGGTTGATCCGCGAGACCAGTTCCGCCCGCTGCAGTTCAGCCGTGCTCTGCCCGAGGTTGACCGAACCTCCAGAGGCGACGAACAGCACCCGCCGCCAACCGGAGCGCGGGGCTTTGCGAGTCTGCCGGAGTAACTGCGCGCTGGACAGGTCATGCGACGAGTCCACGCTCGCGGGCTCGGCGGGTAGTCCGATCACACCTAGTGGCCTCCGATAAGCAGCGTGTCTACAGCCCGGCGTAGGAGTGTAAACCGGCGACGACGATGTTGACGAAAAACAGGTTGAACAGCATGACCGCGAAGCCGACAACATTGATCCAGGCCGCCGGCGAACCACGCCATCCGGCCGTCGCCCGGGCGTGCAGGTAGCCCGCATACACCACCCAGGCGACCAGAGCGCAGGTCTCCTTAGGATCCCAGCCCCAATAGTGACCCCACGCGGCCTCGGCCCAGATCGCGCCAGCCATGATCGCAAACGTCCAGATCGGAAAGGCGACCACCGCGGTGCGGTAGGCCACCCGGTCCAGGGTGGTGGTATCCGGCAACCGGGCGGCGATCCGTGAGCCAGCCGGTGCGCCGACCAGGTACAGCGCGACCAGGTACAGGGCACTAGCCACGCCCGATACCAGCAGGATGCCCGTGGCGGTGATCGCCGCGGAGACATGGATGGTGATCCAGTATGAGTTCAGCGACGGGATCAGCGGCGCAGCCCGCGCGTAGAGCACCGTGCCACCCAAGAACATCAGCACCACCACGGGCAGCAGCACGAACCCACCCAGCCGGCGCAACAGAGTTCCGGCACTGCCCTGGCGGTACAACGCAACCAGCCAACAAGCCACCGCGATGCAACAGATCGCCGAGATGAACTCGTACATGTTGGCCCACGGCACGCGGCCGATCGCGGCGCCGCGCAGCGCCAACGAACCGGCGTGCACCAGCACCGCAAGCCCGGTAAGCGCCACGGCGGACCGACCAACCCGCTCAGGCCTGCTCCGCCCTGACTCGCGTTCAGGAGGAGCTAGGGTCGCAACCAGCCCGTTGCCGCCCGCGGTCGCCCTCGCTGCGATGGCCACCGGGGCTCCACTCGCTGAGTACTCGACGGCGTGCAGGACCATCGCGAGGAGGTACAGGACCAGCGCCGTGCCATACGCGAGGTCACTGTAGGACTCCAGAACCGCGTTGATCGGCACCCTCATCCCCCTCCTTCGACACCACA
>JAICHZ010000116.1 GCA_025924655.1 Pseudonocardiaceae bacterium
CGCCGGCCGAGCCGGCAATCCGACCGACGCCGGCCGAGCCGGTGACGCGGTAGCGGTGCGAGCCCACGACGCACCCTAGGGCCAGGGAGGCCGCCTGGGGCGCTGTCGTGCCGGGCGGCAGGTGCACTTGCACAACCCCGCTGTGCGCCCGCTCCGAGCCAGCCCGCGCCAGGGCCGCCCCGGCCGCCCGCCAGTGCGCCGCGCTGCCCTGTCCAGTGCCGACGAGCCAGCCGTGATCAGGTGGTCCGGTGGCCAATGGCACGATCTGCGCCGAGCCCGCCTTGGCCGTCACCCGGTACCGGACTAGCCACTGCTCGTCCACGCCGAGCTCGTCGGCCCCAGGACCTAAGATCAACTGCCCATTCGCCGGGGAGGGCGGCTGGCCGACCAGCACAGCATCAGGAATGCCCGGGTCGCGCCGTGCCTGTACCCGGACCTCCACCAGCGGAGTCGGAATATCGGGTATCACGTGCACGGGCATCTCCGGGCCAGTTCGTGGCGAGACCTCGGCGCGCCTTCGCGTCAGCCGAGGCCACAGAACGACGGACGTAGTGCGCTGGCGGTCACTCCACGACGGCCCGCAGTTCCTCGGCGAGTTCGCCCGCCTCGTCCTTGGATAACTCGACGACGAGCCGCCCGCCGCCCTCGAGTGGGACGCGCATCACGATGCCCCGCCCCTCCTTCGTCACCTCGAGGGGACCGTCGCCGGTCCGGGGCTTCATGGCCGCCATAGCGTGCTCCCTCCGTACTTTTCGTCACCGCAGCTGGCCACGCGACACCGGTGACCCCCTGCATTCTCCCCTATTGGCTCTGACGCCCGGAAAGCAACCGATCATCTCGCACCGCAACCCTTCACACCGTCCACTTGGGACCGCCGGTTCACCAGCGCCGGAGCTCACCTGGCCGTGCGGCGGAAGCAGCCGGCCAGGTGGTCATCGACCATCCCGGTGGCCTGCATGAGCGCATGGCAGGTAACGGGACCGACGAAGGTGAAACCCCGGCGCCGCAGCGCTCTGGCCATCGCCTCGGATTCCCGGGTCCGGGCCGGCACGTCGGCCACGGTGCGCGGCGCGGGTCGCAGGGCGTGGTCAGGCGCGAAGGACCACAGCAGGGCGTCCAGATCCTCGCCCAGCTCGGTGACCGCGCGGGCATTGTGCACCGTCGCCTCGATCTTGGCTCGGTTACGGACGATGGCTGCGTCGGCGAGCAGGCGCGTCACGTCGTCGGCGGTGAACGCGGCGACCGCAGCGGGGTGGAAGCCGGCGAAGGCGCGCCGGAAGGCGTCGCGCTTGCGCAGGATCGTTAGCCAGGACAGACCCGACTGGAACGCCTCCAAGCTCAACCGCTCGAACAACGCCGCCTCGCCATGTACTGGTACTGCCCACTCATCGTCGTGGTAGACGCAGTAGTCGGGCGCCGAAATCGCCCATGGGCAGCGCATTCGACCATCTGTTCCTGGCACTGGGTTCACTGTCGGGCCTCAAGCTCGGCCACCCGGGCGCGCAGCGCGTCGAGCTCGGCCGCGGTCCGCTGCAGCGCCCAGTCCACCTCCGACATCCGATAGCCCCGCAACACCAGGGAAAACCGGATGGCGCGCACGTCGTCACCGGCAATCGGTCCGGTTGGCAGCCAGGTCGGGGTAGCGTCGGGCGGCAGCGCGGTCAGCTCCTCGCCGCGGCCGAACACCAGCGAGGCGATCAAGAACACCACCGCGGCCACCACCGCCGCGATGACCAGGTAGATCAGGACCGTGCCCACGTTCGGAGATCGTGGCACGTTGGTCGCTGTTCAAGCCGAGCGGGCGGCGAGGACGTCGCGCATCGGCGGCCGCTCAGCCACCAGCACCCCGTTCTCGGTGGGCATGAAACGGGTACCGAGCTGGACGAACTGGGTGATGCCGGTAGCTCCCGGTACCTCGGCGACTCCGCACCGGGGCAGTGCGGCGCCGAGAATTTGCCGGGACATCACGCCGAGCTCGAGCAACGAGCGGTTGCGGTGTTTGCGCACGCCGAGGTTCACCTGAGCCAGCCCGTTGAGCCCGTGACGGGTATGCGTGTCGAGTAGCAGCCCGATCTCCACCCCGTAGCCGGCGGCGAAAGGCAGCGACTCCAGCAACGCGCGATTCGCCGCGTACTCCCCACCGAGTGGTTGCACCACTCCGGCCAGCTCGGGGCGCAGCGCATTGAGCAGCGGCCGGGCCAGCAGCTCGGTGACCCGACCGCCGCCGGTACCCGCCTCGACGGTTTCGATCCGCAGCGGACGCCGGTAGAAGCCCTTGACCAGTTCAACCCGGTGTCCCGGCCGATGGGGCAGCAGCAACGGCCCGAGCAGGGCCGACACGAACCCGGAATCGAAGTCGATCAGGTCGGAGTCGATGAAGACCAGTACATCGCCCGTGGTAGCCGCCAGAGAGCGCCACAGCACCTCCCCCTTGCCAGGCCACGGTTCGAACTCCGGCAGCACATCGGTGCGATGCACTACCTGAGCGCCGGCGTCGCGGGCCACCTCCGCAGTCCGGTCGGTACAACCGGAGTCCATCACCACCAGCTCGTCGACCAGACCACCGACCAGCGGTCGCAGCTCACCGACCAGCGCACCGACCGTCGCCTGCTCGTTCAGCGCCGGCAACACCACGCTGACGGTGCGGCCCCGCTTGGCTGCGACGAGCTGCGCGACGGTCCACGGCACGCTTTGCACGGTGGCTTCGCTGAACCACCGCCGGGTCTGCGGGAGCATGCGTGCGCCGTCAATGGGCGTCCTCCCAAGCCTGATAAGACTCCCCGACCAGCCGGACCACGTCGTCGACGTCGTCAGTGATGTGCAGCAGAGCGAGCTCGGCCTCCCGGAGCTTGCCCTGCGCCGCGACCGTGTCAGCCAGCCACGAGTACAGCCCGCCCCAGTAGTCCCGGCCTAACAGGACGACGGGGAACTTGGTGACCTTCATGTTCTGCACCAAAGTGAGGGCCTCGAACAGCTCGTCCAAAGTGCCGAACCCGCCTGGCAGGCAGACGAAGGCTTGGGCGTACTTGATGAACATGGTCTTGCGGGTGAAGAAGTAGCGGAAGTTGATGCCGAGATCGACCCAGGGGTTGAGCCCCTGCTCGAAGGGCAGCTCGATGCCCAGCCCCACCGAGAGTCCGCCGGCCTCGGATGCTCCGCGGTTGACCGCCTCCATGCTGCCGGGGCCACCACCGGTGATCACCGCGAAGCCGGCGTCGGCGAGCGCGGCGCCGAGCGCGCGACCGGTGGCGTACTCGGGGTGGTCACGGTCGGTGCGTGCCGAACCGAAGACTGTCACCGCACGGGGCAGCTCGGCGAGCGCGCCGAAGCCCTCGACGAACTCGGCCTGGATGCGCAGCACCCGCCACGGGTCGGTGTGCACCCAGGCGCTGGGGCCACGCGAGTCGAGCAGCCGCTGATCGGTGGTGGTCGCCTCATGGCGGCGGTCCCGCCGCAGCACCACCGGTCCGCGCTGCCTCTCCCGGGGATGTTCCTCATCCGCCCCGTTCGGGCTAACCCCTCGCCACCCGTCCACCGCCATGGGGCGCAGCCTACGGCTGCACTCGTGAGTGGCATTCAGTGCCAGAACACTGTTATGCACTCACGAGCCCGTGAGGTAGCGGCGCAGCAGCTCAGTGCAGGCGGTGATCTGGTCGGTGCGCACGTGCTCATCGCGGGTGTGCGCGAGGTTGGGGTCGCCTGGTCCGAAGTTCAACGCGGGGATGCCCAGCGCGGCGAAGCGGGAGACGTCCGTCCAGCCGTATTTCGCAACCGGGGCGAGCCCGATGGTGGCCAGGAACTGCTGGGTCGCCGGCGCGTTCAGCCCAGGTAGCGCTCCGCAGGCACCGTCGGTGAACTCGAGCTCGAAGCCGTCGAGCACCTCGCGCACGTGCTCCTGGGCGTCGGCCAGCGAGCGGTCCGGCGCGAACCGGAAGTTGATCTGCACTTCGCAGGCGTCGGGCACGATGTTGCCGGCGACTCCACCTGAGATGCCTACCGCCTGCAGTCCTTCCCGGTAGGTGCACCCGTCGATCGCGACACTGCGCGGCCGGTACCCGGACAGCCGGACCAGCACGTCGCCGGCGGCGTGGATCGCGTTGTCACCCAGCCACGACCGAGCACTGTGGGCGCGCCTGCCCGCAGTGCGCACAGTGACCCGCAGAGTGCCCTGGCAGCCGGCCTCGACCAGGCCACTGGTGGGTTCGGCGAGGATCGCCAGCTGCGCCGCCAACCAGTCGGGATGCTCCCGCTCGATCCGTCCCAGGCCGTTGCGGGCAGCTTCGACCTCCTCGCAGTCGTACAGCACCACGGTCAGGTCGCACGCAGGCTCGGCAACCGTGGCCGCCAGGTGCAGGATCATCGCGTCGCCGGACTTCATGTCCGACGTGCCGCACCCGTAGAGCAGGTCGCCGTCGCGCCGGGACGGCAGGTTCCCGGCGATCGGCACCGTGTCCAGGTGCCCGGCGAGCAGCACTCGCTGCGCGCACCCCCGGTCGGTGCGGGCCAACACCGTATTGCCCGAACGCAGCAGCTGTAGGTGCGGCGCCTGGGCGGCCAGCGCCCGTGCCACCGCATCGGCCAGCGCACCCTCCGCACCCGACACGCTGGGAACGTCCACCAGCACCGCAGTCAGCTCCACCGGGTCAACCGTCAGGTCCAGCTCCATGGCTGCGACGGTAGCGCCGCCACCCCCGACGCTGCCGTTCGCCCGCTGCTTGATCACCGTTTGGGTGCCAAGAACGACACTTCTTGTCGCTGTCGGCACACAAGTCGTGATCAGCTAACGTGGCCTGTCGTGGGCCATCAACAGATCACTTCGGCGCACGGCGTGGGGCTGGCGACCCTCACCCACGCCGGCGCCGCGCTGGACACCTGGTTCCCGAGCCCGGCACTGGGCCTGCCACCTGACGCCGAGGCCGGCACCGTGCGGGTAGCGCAGAACGAGGTGGCTGAGGAGTTCGCCGCGCTGCTCGGCCCGGACCCAGCGCGTGGTGTCGAGCTGGTGGTGGTGCGCACCGCGGTGCCGAATCTGCAGGCGCCACCAACCGATGTGCACGACGTTTACCTGCGCCTGCACCTGCTGTCGCACCGCCTGGCGGCGCCGCGTTCGATCAACCTCGACGGAGTTTTCGGGCTGTTGCCCAACGTGGTGTGGACCAGCTTCGGGCCGTGCCCAGTGGCGGGCTTCGAGGCCACCCGGATGCGGATGCGCCAGCTCGGCGCGGTCACCGTCTACGGGGTAGACAAGTTCCCTCGGATGGTCGACTACGTGGTGCCGTCGGGAGTGCGGATCGCCGACGCCGATCGGGTCCGGTTGGGCGCGCACCTCGCCGCCGGCACGACGGTGATGCACGAGGGATTCGTCAACTTCAATGCCGGCACGCTGGGCACCTCGATGGTGGAGGGCCGGATCTCCGCCGGAGTGATCGTCGGCGCCGATTCCGATCTGGGCGGGGGCTCGTCGATCATCGGAACATTGTCGGGCGGCGGCAAGGAACAGATCTCGGTAGGCCGACGCTGCCTGGTCGGCGCCAATGCCGGGATCGGGATATCGCTGGGCGACGACTGCGTGGTGGAGGCCGGCCTGTACGTCACCGCAGGAACGAAGGTGACGCTGCCCGATGGCACCGTGGTGAAGGCCCGGGAGCTGTCCGGCGCGGGTGGGATCCTGTTTCTCCGCAACTCCGTGACCGGCGCTGTGCAGGCGCTACACCGCAAGGGCAAGGCCGGCATCGAGCTCAACGCCATGCTGCACTCCAACGACTGAGGGCAACCTGCTACCAGCCTTGGAACCACTAAGGTCAAGGCGATGAGCGCCGTCACCCATGGCCACCACGGCAGGCCCCTGCGATCCGTTCAAGCAGGCAAGCTGGTCAAGCTGGGTGATCCAGTACGGTCCCGACCGTCTGACCCGATGGCGCACCAGCTGCGCGCCGCGCTGGACACCCGGCTGCGTGCCCTGCTCGCCCATGACCCCGGTACCCGGGTGGGTGAGGATTCAGAAGAGCTGCACCAGATGCGGGTTGCGGTTCGCCGGATGCGGGCCATGCTCAAAGCTGCCCGCTCGCTGCTGGACCGGAGCTGGGCCGACGATCTGCGCGCCGAGCTGGGCTGGTTGGGCCGGGCGTTGGGACCGGTCCGGGACGCCGATGTGCTCCTCGAGCGCTTTCGCGGCCGGGCCGCGACATTCGACGACACCAGCCGCGAGGCGGTAGAGACCCTGATCGAGGCGCTGGTGGCCAACCGGCAGACCGCTCGTACCGAGATGCTCGCCGTGCTGGGCAGCCGCCGCTACACCGCCCTGCTGCGCCGGCTGGCGACTGCGGTGTCGCAACCGCTGCCCACCCCCTGCGACCGCCTCGCCGTCGGGTCGCTAGTCGAGCTGGTCCGCATCGAGTACCGCAGGCTGTCCAAGGCGGTGCGGGCCGCCGGAGAGGATCCACCCGACGAGGTTCTGCATGCACTGCGGATCCAGGGCAAGCGGTTGCGCTACACCGGCGAGCTGGTCGCCGCTTCGAGTCGCAACCCTGAACGCGCATCGGTGCGCGAGCTGGTGGCGTCGACGGCGGCATTGCAGAACGTGCTGGGTGAGCATCAGGACGCCTGCGTGGCGCAACATCGGGTGATGCTGTTGCTCGACGGCCTCGGCGACCGGGTCGACGTCGACGTGGCCTTCGCCGCCGGGCGGCTGGTGGAACGCGAGGAGGCCAGCCGGATGATGACACGAGGGTCCTGGTCGGCCGCGTGGCAGCAGGTGCAGGACCAAGCACAGTCGCTGCAGCCCACCGCTTAAGCGCTAGTTCGTTATCCCGACCCTTAGTCGCGTTTCTGGGCCGGGTACGCCAGCTTGGACCAGACTCTAGGACAAGATCGATACCGCTGGTGGGTCAAACTCGCCAGCCCACCAGCGACCCCTCGCCTCCGACCAGCCAGGGACGTTGATCAGTTCGACGGGCCTGCGACCGCGTCCACGGCCGGCGCTAGCTTTTCGCTAACCGGTCAAGCCGGTGTACCGCGGCGGCGATCCGTTCGTCGGTTGCGGTCAGCGCGACACGGACGTGCCGGGCGCCGGCGGGACCGTAGAACTCGCCGGGAGCGACGAGAACGCCGAGTCCGGCCAGCCGGGTGACGGTGTCCCAGCACGGCTCGCCCGCGGTGCACCACAGGAACAGCCCACCCTGGGATCGCGCCACCCGCAGCCCGGCCCGGTCCAACGCGGGCCGTAACAACTCCCGGCGCCCGGCGTAGCGGTCCCGTTGCTGCGCGACGTGCGTGTCGTCGGACAGCGCGGCCACCATCGCCTGCTGCACCGGCCGGGCGACCATCATCCCGGCATGTTTACGCACCGCGAGCAGGCCGGCGACCAGCTCCGGATCACCGGTAACGAAACCGGCCCGGTAGCCGGCGAGGTTGGACGACTTGGACAGCGAGTGCACCGCCAGCAGCCCGCGGTGGTCCCCTCCGGACACCCGCGGGTGCAACACCGAGACCGGTTGTGCCGCCCAGCCCAGCGCGAGATAGCACTCGTCGGACGCCACTACCGCGCCGATCTCCCGCGCCTGCCGCACCACGCTGGCCAACACGGAGGCGGGAGCGACGTCACCGGTGGGATTGCTCGGGGAGTTCAGCCAACGCAACCGGGTGCCTGGCGCGGCGGGCTGGGCATCGGCCAGCCGGACCGCGGTGGCCCCGGCCAGCCGTGCGCCGATCTCGTAGGTGGGATAGGCCAGTTCGGGCAGCGCGACGACATCCCCGGGGCCGAGGCCGAGCAACGTGGGCAACCACGCCACCAGCTCTTTGGAGCCCACCGTCGGCAGTACCGCCTCGGTCGGCACACTTGTGATCCCGTACCGGCGCGCCAGCGCCGCGACGGCGGCCTGGCGAAGCTCAGGCGTGCCGTGCGTGGCCGGATAGCCAGGCAGCGCCGACGCCGACGCCAGCGCCTGTCGCAGAACCTCGGGAACCGGGTCTACCGGGGTACCGACCGACAAATCCACAGCCCCACCGGGATATTCGCTCGCACGCTGGGCGGCGGCGGCGAGGCTGTCCCAGGGGAAGTCCGGAAGGTCCAGGCGCGCGCGGGCGCCCAAGGTCATCCGCGCGTCACTCGTCGTTCTGCGGTGGCAGCTCGGCGACCATCGGCGGGTCGTCGTTGACCACTCCGACCTTCGAGGCGCCACCGGGCGAGCCCAGCTCGGCGAAGAAGTCGGCGTTGGCCTTGGTGTAGTCCTTCCACTGCTCGGGAACGTCGTCCTCGTAGTAGATGGCCTCTACCGGGCAGACGGGCTCGCAGGCACCGCAGTCGACGCACTCATCGGGCTGGATGTACAGCATCCGGGCGCCCTCGTAGATGCAGTCAACGGGACATTCTTCGATGCACGATCTGTCCAGGACGTCCACGCACGGTTCTGCGATCACATATGTCACGGGGTTTCTCCTGCTCCTCACTGCGGTACCCGCACCGGGCCGTCTACCTGCACAGTATCTCCGTCTGCTGAGGGGCTGCCCAACGACCCCGCCGCTCACGAGCGAGCGAATGCGCGACCCAGCACGACAGCGGCCGGTAACAGGCCAGCACCCAACAGCAGGGCCGGGCGCACGTCCGTAGGAAACAACACCTCACCACCCGGTGCGCCGAAGCCAAGGACAGCGAAGGTGAGCAGCCAGACCGCCAGAGGGATCGCGGCCACCACGCGGGGACCGCCCAGCTCCGCCGCGAGGTGTACCAACCATGGGGTGCTCACCGCGGCGAGCGCGATGGTGATCGGCACCGGCACCCCGCCCACTCGCAGCGGGAGGTACAGCAGTTCCACCGTGGCCAGCGCGAGCGCATCGAAGACCAGTACCACCAGAGTGATGCGCGCGATCACGGTCACTGAACCAGGCCGCCGAAAAGGTCGTCGTGCGAGCCGGTGGCCGCGCCGTGCGCGAGGGTGAAGTACTCAGTGTCAGCTACTGGCCGGGCCACCCCGTCAGCCAGTGCGAACGCAGCGGAAGAACCCTGCGTCCAAACCCTGACCTGGGTGGCGTGGGCGCGCATCGCCCCGAGCACCGCGCCGCGGTGCGCGCTGACATCCAACGACGTGGTCACTTCGGCATCGGCAACCCCGGGTAGCCCGTCCGATCCTGGCAACGGGAAGGGCAGCCCAGGCGTCGCTCGAAGTGCGGCGATGTCGTCAGCCACCGCCGAGTCCGGCCGCACGGCCCAGAACACCCGGGCTACCTCGGGTATTCGCGGCGCCGCGACCATCGTCACCTGATGGGCCCGGACGTGATCCGGGTGCCCGTAGCCACCGTCCGGGCCGTAGCTCACCACAACCTGGGGGCGCACCTGGTCGAGCACTTCGACCAGCGCGTCGACCTGCTCTTCGAGACGCCCGGCGGCGAAAGCCCGCGGGTGAAGATCCGCTGGCGCGCTCGCCCTGGCGCCGGGTTGTGCGACCATGCCGGAGTCGCGCCACCGGCCGATCCCACCGAGGAACCGCTGGTCGGTGACGCCAAGCACGGCACACGCCGCGCGCAGCTCGGTCACCCGGTAGCCGCCAAGCTGGTCAGCGGCATCGGCGGCCAGGCCGCGCAACTCGTCGGTGAGCACCTCGCCCTGCTCACCGAGTGTGCAGGTCACCACCGTCACTGCGACACCAGCCGCGACATACCGCGCGATCGTCCCCCCAGTCCACAACGTCTCATCATCGGGATGCGCATGCACCACCACCAACCGCCGCGACGCGCTCATCGCCCCTCCTTTCCCCGCATTGCGCGGGCTGCGCGGGGTAAATCATCGCCTATAACCACGCTGAGCCCGCTCAATGCGGGAGAGGTCGAGAGTTCGGTGTAGTGGCAGGCGGTGCGATGGTGGTGGGTGGTGAGCGGGGGAATCTGTTCGGTGCAGCGGTGGCGTTGGGCGTCGGTGAGGTGAGTGGCGAACAACGGGCAGCGGGTCCGGAACCGGCGACCCGGTCGGCGATGTGGCGCACCACCGACAGGTCGTGGGACACGAACAGGTAGGACAACCTCAGCTGGGCCTGCAGGTCGGCCAGCAGGTTGAGCACCCCGGCCTGGATGGAGACGTCCAGCGCGGATACCGGTTCATCCAGGACGAGGACCTTGGGGCGCAGCGCGAGTGCCCGGGCGATACCGATCCGCTGGCGCTGCCCCCCGGAGAACTCGTGTGGGAACCGGTTGCCGTGCTCAGGCGCGAGCCCGACCAGCCTGAGCAACTCGCGCACGTCCGCGCGTCCGGAAGGACCGTAAAGGCCGTGGATGCGCAGCGGCTCAGCGATGATCGCCTCGGCGACCTGGTATCCGATCGAATAGACCGGGTTGAGCGACGTCATCGGATCCTGAAAGATCATCGCGATGCTCTGGCCGCGGACCCGGCTCAACGCCTTGTCCGACGCCCCGAGCAGCTCTGTGCCGTGCAAGCGCACCGACCCGGACACCCGGGCGGAGCCGGCCAGCAGACCCATCATGGCCAGCGAGGTCACCGACTTGCCGGAGCCCGACTCGCCGACGATCCCGAGCACCTCACCACGATTGAGCTGGAAGCTCACC
>JAICHZ010000117.1 GCA_025924655.1 Pseudonocardiaceae bacterium
TCCGTAGTGTGGGCGCTACGCCAAACGGTCACGCACTGGCGGACCAGCCTGACCGTGCTCGCCGTGGTGGCCTGGTGGCACTGCTGGGGTGGGACCTCGCTGGCCCTGACAGCGGGCGTGACCGCCGGAGTGCTCGCCGGGTGGCGGCTGATCAGCCTGGCCTCCTTCGATGCGTGGGTGGGCCGGCATCTGCGGGCCTGGTGGCTTCGCTGGACGGTGTACGCCCCGAAGCTGCCTGCCTGGCTGCATGCCTGCGGCTTGAGCATCAAGGCCGACGCCGCGCCAGCAATAGTGATGGTGACTCCGCTGGGGCGCAGTATTCGTCGCAGTCGCAGCCCGGTGCCGGCACAGCTACCTCGGGTGCTCGGAGTGCGCTCCGGTGCGTCATGGGATGAGGTCCGGGTCGGGTTGGTACCCGGCCAAAAACCCGAAGACTTCGACGACGCCGCCCGGGCGCTGGCCTCCGCTCGGGGTGTCACGCGCTGCCAAGTCCGTGAGCTGAGCCCGAATGTGGTCTCCATCGATTTCCAGCGCCGCAACCTGCTCGCCGATCCCTTGGCCTGTCCAGACCTCACCACCTTGGCCAACGTTGCTGGCACGGCCGTGGATTTACGGCGAGTCTTCTCTGGACGCACCGAATACGGCCAGGATTGGCACGTCCCGCTCGCCGGGGGCCACACCCTGGTGGCTGGCTCCACTGGGGCGGGCAAGAACTCCGCGATGTGGTGCCCCCTGGTGTCCATCGCCCCCGCCATCCGCGACGGCCTCGTGCGGGTGTCCGGGATCGATCCCAAGGGCATGGAACTGGCCTACGGGCGGCGGATCTTCAGCCGGTACGCCGTCACCGGCACCGACGCACTCGCGGTGCTTGATGACCTCGTAGAAGCCATGCACGCCCGCAAAACCGAATTCGCCGGCCACGTGCGGTCGGTGCCGATCAGCCCCGAACACCCATTGGAGCTACTGGAATTCGACGAGATCGGCGCGCTGACGAAATACATCGACCGCAAGACCCGCGAGGCGATCACCGAAAAAATCGCGCTGTTAACCACCCAAGGTCGAGCATTGGGATTCACCGTCCGCGGCTATGTCCAGGAACCCACCAAGGACACCGTCCCGGTCCGGGAACTGTTCCCCCGCCGGATCTGCCTGCGGGTCTCGGCCAAATCACACGTGAGCATGGTGCTGGGCGATCAGGCCTACGAGCGCGGTGCCTGGGCCAACCGGATCACCGAGACGGAGGCCGGCGTCGGCTACGTCTTCGGCGAAGGCATCCGGGAACCACTGCGCGTCCGCGCCGGGTGGGTGCCCGACGAAACGATCAAGCAACTCGAAACATTCGTCACCGGCCCCGTCATCCACGACACGGCGGTTCTGCCCTTCCCGACCAAGCCCACGGACCCCAGCGGGTCGACTCACGGAGGCGCTGCATGACGACCGTCGCCGAGCTCCTCACTGCCCTCTGTGCCCACCGTGCCGAGTTCGAGCTACCTGCGACCGCCTCGGTCCTGGTCTATAGCGGTCTGCGCGCCACCCACCGGGAACCGGGCACTGATTTTGCACCCGATGCCACCACAACCATCCCGCTAACCACGTTGTGGCACGCAGCCACCGTTGAGGATGCGAGCGCCTGATGGCCACCACAACTCCCATCAACACCACGCCGATGACCCGAGCGCAGCGAGCCACCCTGCCGTTGAGCGCCGACGTAGCCCAGGCGCTGGCCGAACAGCACGGCGTCTGCATCCGGCCACTAGCGATGCGCCGCATCGACACCGCCACCGGCCGCGTCGACATCGTGCCCGTCCCCTGCGGATCCACCCGAGAAGACCAATGCAGGCCGTGTGCAGAGAAGGCTCGCCGGCTGCGGATGGCCCAATGCCGCGAGGGCTGGCACCTCGACGCGGAGCCAGTCACCGACCGGCTTGCGCCTAGTGCGAACCACAAAGAGCTGATGGCCACCCAGGCCGATCTCCTCGCCGTCTATACCGAATGCCGGGAAGTCGGCGACGAGATCACGTGCGAACAAATCGCCGACTCCGTGGCCGAACTCGACGCCGAACTGCGCGCAGCCGGCGTCCGCGGCCGCCTCACCCCGCTCGATCCAGCACCCAAGCCAGTCAAGCGCTCCACCCGACGCCGCCAGGATGCCCCGGACCTACCTCGCCGACCGGTCGACAAACGCACAGTGGGGCGGGTGTTCGCCGGGCGCTACCGGCCCTCGACCTTCCTCACCCTCACCCTCGATTCTTACGGCCGGGTCGATGCCCAGGGGGCGGCGGTCGATCCGGAGCGATACGACTACCGGCGGGCCGCCCGGGACGCGATCCACTTCCCGGCGCTGGTCGATCGGTTCTGGCAGAACACTCGGCGCTGTGTCGGGTGGGACGTGCAGTACTTCGGCACCGTAGAACCACAGAAACGCGGTGCCCCGCACTTCCACGCCGCCATCCGAGGAACCATCCCCCGCGCTGAACTACGGGCCATCACCGCGGCGACTTACCACCAGGTCTGGTGGCCAGCGCATGACCAGCCCGTCTACACCCTCGACCGGCTTCCCATCTGGGACACCAGAACAAAGACCTTCACCGACCCCGATACCGGTGCGCCGCTGCCAAGCTGGGAGCAGGCGTGTGCGGACCTCACCGAGCCCGCGCACGTAGCCCAGTTCGGGACACAGGTGCACGTCAAGGGCATCCTGGGCGGCACCGAGGAAGCCGGCCGCCACATCGGCTACCTCACGAAATACCTCGCCAAGAGCATCGGACAGGCCGCTGGGCTCGGCGAGCACGCCACCGACACCCAACGCGACCACGCCCACCGGCTCCACGCCGAACTACAGGTCACCCCGTGCTCGCCGCGGTGTCCGGTGTGGCTGCTCTACGGGATCCAGCCCAAAGGCGTCCGGCATTCCATGACTCCAGGGCGGTGCAAGGGCAAGGCCCACCAGCCCGAACACCTGGGCATCGCCGGGCGCCGCGTCCTGGTCTCTCGCAAGTGGTCCAACAAGACTCTCGCGGACCATCGCGCCGAACGCGGCGAGTTTGTTCGGCAACTCCTCCAAGCCGCCGGTATTCAACCCGCCCACGGCCCGCAAGACGGCCCTTATCAGTGGGAACGTCCCGCACCCACCGACCCCGACATCCCACCCCGGCCCGTGCTGCTCATCCGCGCCGTCGCCGAACGACAGCGATGGCACGCCGAATACACCGCCGCCCAACTCGCCACCAGCGAATCACCACCCGACAAACGTTCGGCAACCAAGGAGGCTGCGTGATGACGCGCGAGGACACGCTTCCAGCAGGCCGATCGGATGCCCGGCTGCTCACCGTTGACCAGGTGTCTGAGGTGCTGCAGATCAGCCGGTGGACCGTATACCGCCTGATCTGGGCAAATGAACTCCGTTCGGTGCAGATCGGACGGTGCCGCCGCGTTCCCCGGGAATCGCTCGACACCTATCTTGCGCAGCTGATCGGTGAGGCGGCGTGATGGCCAGCTCAGAGAACACGCGTCGGCAGCGGAAACCCGCCCGGAAGGCGAACGGCTCAGGGACGATCAAGAAGCGCAAGGACGGCCGGTACGAGGGGCAGGTGTTCGTTCGCACGACAAGCGGCGAGTTCAAGCGGGTCAGCGTCTACGGTCGTAGCTGGGAAGACTGCGACGAGAAGATCACCCGGCTAAAAGCCGACAACTACGCGGGCATCGGCACCGCCGTGAACAGCTACACCGTCTCCCAGTGGCTCAGCTACTGGCTTGAAGATGTCATCAAACCAGCGCGCAAACCGTCGACCTACGTCGGATACGAGGTCGCGGTGCGGCTGTACCTGATGCCGCAGCTCGGCAAGATCAGATTGACAACCCTCAAGACCGCGGATGTTCGGGGAATGCTCAACCGCATCGGGCAACAGTGCCAATGCTGCGCTCAGGGCTGGGACGCCGACCGCCCGCAAGCCAAGCGCCGGTGCTGCGCGGTCGGCAAGTGCTGCCAACGATTTCCCAATCCGGCCCGTGTTCATCACGTGTTCCGGACACTTCGCGCCGCACTGGGCGTGGCGGTGGCCGAGGAGGTGCTGACGCGCAACGTCGCAAGCTTCGCGAAGCCGACCCGACCCCGCCGGCACCGGTTCAAAACATGGAGCGTCGCCGACGCGACGACATTCCTCGCTGCGATACGAGAGCACCGACTTTATGCTCTCTTCGCAGTAGCCATCGGGCTCGGCATGCGACGCGGTGAGGCGCTCGGGCTGCGCTGGGAGGACATAGATCTAGTCAACAACACCATGACCATGGCGATGCAATTACAGCGGGTCGGGGGGAAACTTCGGCACGACGAGACCAAGACCGACGACTCCACCCGTGTCGTGGCACTCCCCCAGCCCTGCGTGCAGGCGTTACGGCGACATCGAGCCCAGCAGGCGGCTGAACGGCTAGCAGCTGGCGAGCGGTGGACGGACTCGGGTCTCGTGTTCACCACACGCAAGGGCACGCCGATCGAGCCACGAAACATCAACCGCACGTTTGATGCGCTCATCGCCAAGATCGGCGTCCCCCGGATTCGTTTTCATGACCTTCGCCACTCGTGCGCCACGCTCCTGTTCGCCCAGGGCGTCGATCTTCAGACGATCCGGGACCTCCTGGGACACAGCTCGATCGGCGTGACGAGCGCGATCTACGTCGATGTGCTCAGGGAGGTGCAGCGCGATGCGGTCGACCGCCTCGGGCACCTGTTCGGACCGGACGACGAGACCGACACATGACCACCAAGTGCGGTCAGAACTGCGGTCAGGGCCGACTTCCATGAGGGTCGACCTGCGCGTTGTGGCTGCTCCCCGAGTTGGACTTGAACCAACAACCCTGCGATTAACAGTCGCATGCTCTGCCAATTGAGCTATCGGGGAAGGTACTAGGGGCGCGATCCCGCCAGCGGATCGGCCGTGCGCCAGCGTAGCGCACGAGGCTCAGCACCCGGCTACCCGGCCTGCGCGACGGCGAAGATCCGGCGGAACGGGAACCAGGTCACCCCGTCGGCTCCCGCTGGGTAGGCGGCTCTCAGGCGCGGGGCGAGTTCCTGCCGGAACTCCGCCCACTCCCCTGCCGACAGCGCCGCCCGGACCGGTCGCAGGGCGGTCCCACTGATCCATTCGAGTACCGGGTCGGGGCCGGTGAGCCGGTGCAGGTAGGTGGTCTCCCAGACGTCCAGCTCCGCGGCGCGGGCAGCCAGCACCGCGGCGTACCCCGCGGGCTCGAGTACCGGGTACGTAGCTCTGAGCTGGAACACGTCGCGCCAGCGAGGTTCCGCAGCGAGCCGTGCCGTCTCGGCGTGTGAGGGCGCGCTGAAGTTGCCCGGAACCTGCAGGGCCAACCATCCGCCGGACGGTAGCTCCCGCATCCATTGGCGCAACAAGTCGGCGTGCTCGGGGACCCACTGCAAGACGGCGCTGCACACGATCAGACCGGTGCCGGGAACGGGTGACCAGCGACGAACATCGCATAGCTCGGCGTGGATACCTCGTTCGCGCGCGGCCTGCACCATCTCCGGCGAGCTGTCCAACGCTATGACGCTGGCCATCGGCCACCGCTTGGCCAGTAACCGGGTGAGGGTGCCCGGCCCGCATCCCAGGTCCACCACCAATGCGGGATCACGGACGTCCACCCGGGCCAGCAGGTCGTGAAACGGCCGGGCACGGTGGTCACCGAACGCAAGGTAGGTCTCCGGGTCCCACATCGCCGCCGCGACCTCCTCGCTGCCAGTAACCGAAACTACAGCTACGAAACTAACCCGGCAGTGACAGCCGCTGCACCACCTCGCTGACCATCGCCTCCACCGCGCCGGGCGCGGTGCCCGGATCGGCACGCACCTGCAGCACCACACCGTCCAGACCCGGAACCCGGCGCTGCACAAACCAGGCCCCTCCACCAGGAAGCTCGCAACGATGGCTGGACCGGATCGAGCTGGTGACCCGCTCGCGCACCACTTCGGGGACCGTGCCGGGCTGCGCGAGCGCGAACCGGCGCGGCGGCAGGTCGGCCAACAGCACGGCTGCACCCACTGTGCCCGTGGCGACGGCTTCGGTGACGACCAGCGCGCTGCGGTCCCACACTGCCTTGCTCACCAGGTGCCAGCCCACGCGGCGGGACTCGGCACCCTCGGGCACCCACAGCCCCAGCCGGGTCAACACCAGGTGGCCGCCACCGGCCAGCTCCCCCGTCGTCACGATCGGTTCGTCGGCCTCCAGGGTGCCGGTGAATCCAGCGGGCAGCTCAGGCGCCGCGGCGAAGTGCCGCAGCAGTCGTCTCCACCCACTCACGTCTGCGCCCCTAATGCCTGCTCACGAAGCGCCCGGTAGTACTGCTCGAGCGCAACGAGATCACCGAAGTGCTGGTGGTAGGCCTCCGCATCCTCCACCGGTGAGATCCGTTGCAACCGCGACTTGATCTCGGCGACCTGCCGCCCGACGACCGTGGCCTGCAGGCTGGCGAGCAGGCTGCCGATGTAGCGAACGTCGTCTTCGGCGCTGCCCTTGGCTCGCAGCGTTTCCACGGCGAGCTCGGTCACGAGTGACCGATGGGGACAGTGCGCGGCGACGGCGTCGATCCACGCCGGACCGGACATCCCCGCTGCGGTGCCGCCTGCGGCCAGCACTGCCGCGTGCACCTGCGCGTAAGCAGGGTGGGTGAACGCCTCGGTGGGCAGCGCGTCATACACCGGGCCGGTGATCCCGGGCTCCTGGAGCACCGCCTTGAGCACCTCGCGCTGCGCCTGCAGCCGTACATCGTCCGGCGCCGGGAGACTCACGCCATTGTCCGCCGGGGAAGTGCTCGGAGCGCGTCCCCCCCGATTTTTTGTGGTTGCCACAACTGCCACTGGACTGCTCGCCACTGGGTTGCTTTTCGTGGCCACTGAGCTACGTCGTCCAGGAGTCTCGCCGGCAGCTTCCCGAACCCGGCTCCGCACGGTGGCGATGTCGTCCCAGCCGACCCAACCGGCGAGCTGCCGGGCGTACTCGTCGCGCAGCGAGACGTTCTTGATCTGGGCGACCAGCGGGACGGTGCGCCGCAAAGCCGCTACCCGGCCCTCCGCGGTGTCCAGGTCATGCTCGGCGAGCAGCGTCCGCACCGCGAAAGTGAACAGCGGCTGTCGCCGGGCCACCAGATCGCGCACTGCGGCGTCGCCTTTGGCCTCGCGCAGCTCGCACGGGTCCATCCCGTCTGGCGCGATCGCGATGAAGGTTTGCGCTGAGAAGCGCTGCTCGTCGTCGAAAGCTTTCAGCGCAGCCTTCTGGCCGGCCTCGTCGCCGTCGAAGACGAAGATCACTTCGCCATGGAACTCGAAATCGTCCATCAGTAGCCTGCGCAGCACCGAGATGTGCTCCGCGCCGAAGGCGGTGCCGCAGGACGCGAGCGCCGTGGGTACTCCGGCCAGGTGCATCGCCATCACGTCGGTGTAGCCCTCGACCACGACGACCTGGCGGCGCCGGGCTATCTCTCGCTTGGCTAGGTCCAACCCGAAGAGCACCTGCGACTTTCGGTACAGCGGCGTTTCGGAGGTGTTGAGGTACTTCGCCTCGACGCGATCATCATCAAACAATCGCCGGGCGCCGAAACCCACCACGTCACCGCCGAGGTCCCGGATAGGCCACAGCAGCCTGCGGTGGAAGCGGTCTATCGGCCCACGCTGGCCCTCCCGGGACAGCCCGGACTTCACCAGCTCATCGACGGAGAATCCTCGGGCCAGCAGGTGTTTGGTGAGCTGGTCCCAGCCTGAAGGGGCGAAGCCGCAGCCGAATGTGGCGGCCGCCTGCTGGGTGAACCCGCGCTGCATCAGGAATTCCCGGGCCGGCTGTGCCTGCGCCGAGCTCAGCTGCTCGGCGTAGAACTCCTGCGCCAGCTTGTTCGCCTCGACCAGCCGGGATCGGGTGCCGCGGTCGCGCTGCACTGAGGAGCCGCCGCCGGTGTAGGTCAGCTGGATCCCTACCCGATCAGCCAGCCGCTCGACAGCTTCGACGAAGCCGAGGTGCTCGATCTTCATCATGAAGTCGACCACGGAGCCGCCTTCGCCGCAGCCGAAGCAGTGGAAGGTGCCATGCGCCGGGCGGACGTTGAACGACGGCGACTTCTCGTCGTGAAACGGGCACAACCCCTTGAGCGAATCCGCACCAGCCCGGCGCAGCGCGACGTACTCGCCGACGACCTCGTCGATCCGGTTACGCTCGCGGACCTCAGCGATGTCCTCGTCCCGAATCCGTCCAGCCATAGCCGCCCAGTGTAGGGACGGCGCAGTCCAGCGCCGGACCGCCTCGAAGGTCCGCGGGGTGGCGTATCGGGTCCGCCGACCGCAGCCCGAACCGGTAGCCGAGTACAGGCTCGGACATAAATGCGAAAGGACCGGCGACGAAAGCAGACGACTGCTCAGCAGCAACACTCAGATCACGGGCGATAACAGAATCGACCTGACCCCGAATGTCTATCCATTGTGAAGACCATCGAACGCTTCTCGTTGGCTGCTAGACCACTCCTGTTCATCCTCGGCGTGCAGCGTCGCCGCAGTGAATATCGCTGTATGCGGAACACCTACTCCTGATCTGTGCCTCGGCACCCATCTCATGCGTGCAGGGGTGACGCCAACCGAGCAATGATCGGAACTGTCGCGAAACGATCAATGGAGCTCGCTGTCGGTGAGCAAGGCATCACTGACAATTTGTTTCCATACCACCGAACTGATGGTACAGAAATGCTGCCAATAACCTCAATGATTCGAGAAGGGGCCGAGGAAGGCCTCTTATCGTGGACGGGAGAAAGTGACATCGTGCCGAAGACCAGATTGCTGAATTCGCTTGCGCCAAAGACCCTACTGGTCGCCGTCGCCGCCGGAGCGGTGTTGCTCGTCGGTGGAGTGGCCAACGCCGACCCGTCTGGGGGCTCCCAGGACACCGGCAGTGGGTCTCCTATTGGTGGGCTGCTGCCCGGGGCCGGTGGCCTCGACTTAGGGCATCTCGTCGGGCCCATCCTGCCACCGATCCTCGGTGGGCCGTCTGGCGGCACGGGTGGCCTCGATCTAGGGCAACTCACCGGGCCGCTGCTCGGCGGGCTGGGCTCCTGACCACCGTCTGAAGACCGGCTGGTGAGCGGGAACCGCGCCCGCCCCCAGGTTCCGCTCACCTGCTGCTGCAACTGGACGCCCGATGGCACCGAAGTGTCGGACCTTCATGGCACTGTTTGGCAGACCGACGTCCAGGAGGGGACCATGACCAGTATGAGCGTCAGCGCCAGCACACCCTTCACGGTCCATGACCTTGAAGGGATGCCCGATGACGGCCGCCGTTACGAGCTCATTGACGGGGAGCTCCTGGTGAGCCCAGCCCCCGGTCTGCGCCACCAGACAATCTCCTACCAGTTGCATCGGCTGCTGGACGACGCGTGTCCGGAGGATCTGTACGTCATCGCGGCACCGTTCGCCGTTCAGACCGACGTCTCCAACGAGGTGCAGCCCGACGTCCTGGTCGCCCGGTTCGACGAGCTCACTGACAAGAATCTTCCGGCAGCGCCCGTGCTGGCCGTCGAGGTACTGTCGCCGAGCGGCCGGCTGATCGACCTGAACCTCAAGCGGGCCGCCTATCAGCGGATGGGAACCCCCAGCTACTGGGTGCTCGATCCCGACGTGCCCGACTTGCTGGTCCTCGAACTCCACGACGACGGCCAATACCAAGAAATGGCCCGGGTGACCGGCGACGACGTCTTCGAGGCCGACCGGCCCTTCAAGGTCCGAATCGTGCCGAATGAGCTACTCGGGCGTCTCCGGGAAAGCCGCGCATAGCGCCGATGGTGGCTTGACTTGGCGGGCGTGTGCCGTAGCGTTTCTGCTGCGTGATGGCGTGAGGAAGCTGGTGTGAGTCCAGCACGGTCGCGCCACTGTGAGCCAGTCACCGAGGTGGTTGGTGAGTCAGACACTTCGCCGTCACGACGCCCCACTAAATGCAAGGGACGCAGGATCCCTGAGGAGGCTCATCGTGACCATCATTCCCGCACCCACCGCCAGACCCACCCCGGTTGTGCTGCCCGTGTCCAAGGCGGTGCTGTGGCTGGCGGGCACCGCGATCATCGCGTTGGCGCTGTACTACTTCATCGGTGTCGACCAGGGTGCGGTTTCGGCGTTCGCCAACGACATGCACCTCCACGAGTTCGTCCACGACGCCCGCCATCTCCTTGGTTTCCCCTGCCACTGAGCCGGCTAGAGGGCCAACCGAGCATGGAAACGAAACTCCTGCTGCGGGGCGTACTCGTCGGTGCGCTGGCGGGCCTGCTGGCTTTCGTGTTCGCGCGGATCTTCGCCGAACCCCAGATCCAGGCGGCGATTGACTACGAGACCGGTCGGGACGCCGCCCAAGCGATGCTGGACAAATCCGCCGGGCTGTCCGCCGGACCCGCTGGCCCAGACATCTTCAGCCGCACCATCCAGGCAAATCTCGGTGCCGGCATCGGCATGATCTTCTTCGGCGTCGCGGTGGGCGCGCTGTTCGCCGTCGCCTATGCGGTGTGCCTGGGCCGCGTCGGCA
>JAICHZ010000118.1 GCA_025924655.1 Pseudonocardiaceae bacterium
GACCTCAGCGCGGTACTGCTAGTAGGCGGATCCTCGCGCATCCCCTTGGTCGCGCAGATGGTGGCGGCCGAGCTGGGACGCCCCACGGTAGTGGATACCCATCCCAAATACGCCGTCGCCCTCGGTGCCGCCACGCTGGCCGCTGAGGCGGCCCCGGCACCGATGTCGAGGGCGGACACAATCTTCGGTACCCGTCATCAACAACGAGATGACCAGAATCAAAATGGCCAGACGCCGATGTCGTCGAACGGTCTGGCCAGGGCGATCCCGGCGCAGCGCACACCACACCGCGAGGCGACGGCCATCCCCACCCACAGCCGACTCGGGGTCGGCGCAACGCGCCCAGATGCGGGGCCCGTCAGAACCCCGGCTCCGGCGGCGCAACCGCGACCTGCGCAACCGGGACCTGCGCAACCGGGACCTGCGCGACCTTCTCCGCCAGTCAACACCCCGCTATCGGACAACCGTGCGGCCGGATCGGGGGGCGGCCCCACCGAGCCTAGTACGGGAATCGCGCCGGAAACTACCGTCCGCAGCTGGGTAGCTTCCCGCATCCCTTCCGGCCGCTCGCTGCTGGCCGCTGTCGCCGGCGTTAGACGCCGGGAATGGGTCCTGATCGCTATCGTGGGGCTGGTGCTGGCCGGGACGATCGCGCTCGTCTTGGCCTTGGTCGCTAACCAATCACCGTCTGACTCAACCCTCCCCGAGCCCGCTCCCACCGCGGAGCCGAACAACGGACCGGAAGTCGCGATACCCTCTATCGGTGCCACCATCCAGGTGGGGAAGACTCCAGGCTTCGTCGCGGTCTCCCCGAACGGCCGGCACGCTTACATCGCCAATCGGGACAGTCAGGTAATCACCGTTTTGGATACTGCGGTCGACAAGGTGACAGCGACGATCCCCATCCCAGCGGGCCCACCCCAGTTCCTCGCTTTCGCACCGAACGGCCGCACGCTCTACGTCACCATCTACAACACGCAGCGGACAATACATGTAATCGACGTGATCGACACCACGTCGAACACCGTGGTCGCAACGATCTCACAACCCGCGCGCCCGTTCCTCCCGGCGGTTGCCCGGGACGGGAAACTGCTCTACGTTCCAAACCACGACATTGCGTCCGTGTCGGTGGTCTCCACCGCTGACAATACGGTCGTCGCCCAGATCAACGTCCCCCCCAACCCGCATTGGGTCGCGTTCTCCCGCGACGGCAGCCGCGCCTACACAGCCAACCATGAGTCCAACGTGGTCTCGGTGATCGACACTGCCACCCGCAAGGTCGTTGCGACCATCCCGGTCGGGACCAGCCCACATAGTATTGCCGTACACCCCAATCGGCCCCTGGTCGCTAACGTGAATTACGACGCCAGTTCCGTGTCCGTGATTGACACCAACACTCTCAAGGTTATTGCGACCATCCCGGTCGGGAAGAACCCCCGGGACATCGTCTGGGCTCCGGATGGACGGTTCGCCTACGTGGTGAACGAGGGCAGCAATAGCGTCTGCGTGATTGACGCCGCCACCAACCAGGTCACTGCGACCATTCCCACCGGGGGCAGCCCGAGCAGTATCGCGGTGCTGCCCAGCGGCCTGGAGGCCTATGTGGCCAACCTCGACAGCGGAACAGTGACCGTCCTGGAGCTCGCTGACTGATCATAGATCCGTCCGTGCGCCGTCCTGCCGTCGAGGATGGTTACCACCATCGAAGAGCAAAGCGTAGTACGGGAGGATCACTGTGACCTCGATGGCGTCGGCGGCGTAGCCTGAGTCCGGCCGGGAACTGCCGGTAACGAGCTGGCGCCCTTCATCCGTACCGGCGTAGCTCGTGGAAGAAGTCGTCGATGACGTGCAAGTCGCCGGAGCGGAGCACCTCGTCGTAGACGTACTTGCCGACCGCGAGGTCGAGCACCCCGAGGCCGAAGGGCGAGAATACCAGCGGCCGGTCCGCCGCCACCGGCACCGGCACCCGCCCGGACATCACGTCGTCCAACGTGCCGTGCAGGAAGTTCCGGTTGCCCGTGAGCTGTTCGGCCAGATGCGGCGAGGTGTTGGCTTTCATACAGTGCTCGATGTCGTCGACGATGTTGGTCGAGGCGAGCACGATCTCCGGCGCGAGGTCGCGCAGCGACACGTGCAGCACCAGCGGGTTGTGGTCGAACCAGGACAGGTCGCTGACGTGCGGCTGACCGGCGACGGTCGCGAAGACCACCAGGTCGCTGGAGCGGATCAACTGCTCGGCGCTGTCGCGCACGGTGATCGCGCTGGCGGTGCCCGAGTGCTCCAGGTAATCGCGGAAGCCGGTCGCACTGTCGGCGGACAGGTCGTGCACGCCGATCTCGTCGAACGACCAGCTGGTGGCGGTCAGGAAGGTGTGAATATAGCGGGCGATAAGGCCCACCCCGAAGAACCCGACGCGCGTCGGGCGCTTCCGTCCGCGGCTGAGCCAGTCAGCCGCCAACGCCGCCGACGCGGCCGTCCTGGTGGCGCTGATGATCGAACTTTCCAGGCAGGCGAACGGGTAGCCGGTGTCGTGGTCGTTGAGGATCAGCACGGCCGAGGCCCTCGGGATGCCGGCCGCCACGTTCTCCGGGAAACTGGAGATCCACTTCAGGCCATCCACCCGCACCTGCCCGCCGATAGAGGCAGGCAGCGCGATGATCCGCGAGGACGGGCGGTCGGGGAAACGCAGGAAGTAGGACGGCGGGTTCACCGAATCACCGGCGCCGTGCACCCGGTAAGTAGCCTCGACCAACTCCACGATGTGGTTCTCGCGCCCCCGCAGCGCGTGCTGGACCTGGGCACCGGAGATCACCGCAAACGGTGGCACGGTGAGCGGCTCGGACATGGCGGACTCCGCTGTGGTGGAATGGATGGTGGTCATCGGGCAGCCACCTCGACGGGTGGCGAGAAGTCGCCCAGGCGCACCGCGTCGGCCATCGCGACGAGCACTTCGCGCGGTCCCTCGAAGGGTTCCCTGCTGTGCGCGGTGCGGATGTTGTCGACGAGCATCAGGTCGCCGGCCTGCCACGGCTCGCGTGCCGTGTTGGCCTCGTAGACCCCGTTGATCAGCTGCACGACGTCCTCGCCGATCGGGTCGCCGTTGCCGAAGCGGGTATTGAACGGCAGCCCGTCGGCGCCATAGACGTCCACCAGGAACTCGCGCACTTCGGGATCGATCGTCCACTCGTTGAGGAATGCAATCTGGTTGAACCAGCAGCGCTGGCCGGTGGCCGGATGACGCACCACGGCGCTGCGCCGCTGCTGGGTACGCAGTCCACCGTCGGGTTGCCAGTGGAACTCGATCGCGTTGGCACGGCAGTACCTTTCGACGGAGCCACGGTCCTCGGTGCCGAACGCCTCGGCGAAGGACGCCCCGATCTCGTCGTTGTAGTTGCGGGTGAGCAGCCAGCCCTCCCGCTCGAACCGCTCGGTCAACTCGATAGGCAGCGCGTCGAGCACGGTCGGCGAGTCGGCGACCGCGGTCGCCCCGCCGTCGGTGGGTGCGCGCAGGCACGCGAACACCATCAGGCCGGGAAACTCGAGCGTGTAGCTCAATTCGTGATGCATGCACATCGGCTGGTTCGACGGCCACTTTGATGAGGAGTACACGCCTTCGGAGTAGGTTTGCCGGGACGCGAAGGCCTCCTTCTCGGTCATTAGACCGGTGGCCAGCCGCGTAAAGACCGCACCGATCTCAGTCGAGTCGCGCAGCCCGAGGCCGCGGACCAGGACCGAACCGTGCTCGGCGACGACGGTGCGCAGCGCGTCCCGGTGCTCGGTGGCCCAGCTCGGCGCATCGCCGGAGGCCTCAGCTTGCAGTATCGGGGGTTTGCCGGGTCGCAGCTCCACATTGAGCAGCGACGCCGGGAATGAGGACGACATCGTGATTTCCTTTCAGTGCTTACCTAATGCCTACTTAAAGAAAGCCAATTAAGAAACAGCCAACAACGCGGCGGCGGTCAGCCGCTTGGACCTGCCATCGACCAGTTCGGCCAGATCAGCGAGGACCGGGTGACCGGTGAGATCCTTGAGGGACACCGCACGGTCCAGGGCGATCGCCAGCTTCACTGCCGACAGCGACGTGCCGCCCCGATCGAAGAAGTGGTCCCACCGGCCAATCTGGTCGGCCGGGATGCCGAGCACCTTCGCCCAGGCAATCGCCAGCCGCTGCTCGGTCGGCGTACTCGGCGCGTGGTAACGCTGCTCAGCGACGTCACTGCCGGCGAGTTCTGCGGCGAGCGCCGTCAGCGTCTTCCTATCGATTTTGCTGTTGGCGGTCAGCGGCAGATTTTTCCGCCAGTGGAAGGCCGGCGGGACCATGTACCCGGGCAGCGACTCACCCAGCCGGTCCCGCAGGACGTCGAGCTCGAGTGGTTGCTCGGCGGAGTAGAAAGCCACCAGGTGCTTGCTCCGGTCGGCCCGCTCGGCGACCACCACCGCACCGTCGCGGACACCGGGCACCCGCAACAGGGTGTTCTCGATCTCGCCGATCTCGATCCGGAAGCCAGAGATCTTGACCTGGGTATCCCGGCGGCCGAGGAACTCTAGCTTGCCCTCAGGCTGCCAGCGGCCGTAGTCGCCGCCCCGGTAGAGCCGCTGGCCCTCGCGGTGCGGATCGGCCAAGTAGGCAAGCCGGGTGCGCTCGGGGTCGTTAACGTACCCGCGGCCGACGCATACCCCGGAGAAGACGATCGCACCGGGAGCGCCAAGCGGCACCGGTGACAGGTGCTCGTCGACGACGTAGACGTGCACGTTGTTGACGGGGGAACCGAGCGGGACCAGCTCGGAGTCCGGCACCCGGGCCATGACTTCGTGGTTGGTGTCGTCCGAGGTCTCGGTCAGCCCGTACGCATTGACCAGCTTGATCTTGGGCTCGGCCGCGAACCAGCGCTGCGCGAGCTCCTTCTTCAGCGCCTCGCCGGTGACTGACACGCAGCGCAGGTCCGGCAGCTCGCGGGGATGCCGTGCCAAATAGGACAGCACGACTTCAAGGTATGACGGCACGACTTGGAGCACGGTGACCCGGCCATCAACGATCTTGTCGACGAACCGCTGAACGTCCAGGATCACGTCCTGCTCGATCAGCAGCGTCCGTGCACCGACCAGGAGCGCGGAAACCAGTTGCCACAGCGAGATGTCGAAGCACTGGGGCGCGGTCTGGGCGACCACCTGCACTGCGCCGTTCTCCGGGCCGATCCCTAGGTCGTCGATCTTGGCGTAGAGGTGGTTGAGCATGCCCGCGTGCTCGCACATCGCGCCCTTGGGCTCCCCGGTGGAACCGGAGGTGAAATAGATGTACGCGAGCTGGTCCGCCGCGACGCCGACGCCGAGATCGCCGTCGGCGTGGTTCTCCTTGTAGGCCGCGTCGACGAACAGCGTCTGGACTCCGGGCAGCGAGTCGAGGGCCCGGTCGAGGGTTGTGGTGCTGCCGGGTTCGGTCAGCACGAGCCTGCACCCGGCACGCGAGAGCGTGGTCGCGATGCGATCGGCCGGGAAATGCGGCTCGATGGGCAGGTACACGCCACCGGCCTTGAAGATCGCGAGGACGGCGGCCATCCATTCCAGGTTGCGCTCGGTCACCACCGCGACGACACCTTCGCGACGCAGCCCCCGCTCCAGCAGGGCACGTCCCAGCCGGTTGGCGCGGACGTTGAGCTCCCGGTAGCTCCACTGCCGGTTACCGTGCACAGCCGCGACGGCGTCCGGGTGTGCCGCCACCCGCTGCTCGAACAGCTCGTGGAACCGGCGGTCCGGCAGCTCGCGGCGCGGTCCGGCGAGTCCGTCAAGCTGAAAGCGGCGTTCTTCGGCGGACAGCAGGCTTTGCCGGCCGTGCTTGGCATCTGGATCGGCGGCGATCAGCGCGAGCGCGGTGAGGTGGTAGCCGGCGATCCTGGCGGCGCAATCCGCGTCGAGCACGTCGCTTCGGTACCGCAGCTGCATCACGAGTCGGCCGCCGTGTTGCGAGATCCCCACCCACAGCACGATGTCGTCGGCGAGATCGCCGCCATGGCCGGCCGGATCGAACACTGTCTCGAATGACGGTTCGGTCAGACCCAGCTCGCGCCTGAGATCGTCGACCGGGAAGCCTTTGTGAGACAGCAGTTCTGACTCGGCTCGATAGGTGTCACGCAGCAACGTCCGCCATGAGGCAGGTTCGGTCGTCAGTCGGCAGGGCAGTATTTGTTCTAGCTGGCCGCTCTGCACGGCGACGTAGCCGGTCGCGACCTCGCGCTCGCCGGACAGTGCAGCGAGCACCTTGGCGTGCGCGGCCAGCAGCACCGATCGCAGCGGCACCGCCAGCTCGTCTGCCAGCCGGCCCAACGCCGCCACGAGGTCGTCAGGGATCGTCGCCTCGTGCTCCACGACGCCCGGCACCGGATCGCGGGTCCACCGCGGGATCGCGCTGAAGCCGCCAGCGACCAGCACGCCGCGCCAAAATTCCCGGCCAGCATCCACTCGCATTCCCATCGGATCTTCCCTTTCACTCACCGTCGCCACAGTGCTAATCACCACTGACCACGACGGAGCCACGGATATCGCAGCTGTCTCGCCGAACTCCTGCAGGATCATTTCGAATCTCCTTGGCCGGATTTCCCCCCCACCGCGCGCGCTGTGGGATCTCCTCGCCCTTCATGAGAAAAGAGTCGGGCGCAAGCACCGCGCCTTCGCCCATCGTCACGCCGTAGTGGACGAAGGCGCCGACTCCGAGGGTGCAGCCGGCACCGATCGCGGTGCGGTCAGATTTGAAGGCGCCGTCCTCCTGTGAGTGGCACTGGATAACAGTTCCGGCATTGAGTGTGCAGTCGTCACCGATGGTGACGAACGACCTCTCCGTTAAAAAGACGCCGTCGTCGAAGACCCTGCTGCCGAGCCGAACACCAAGTAGCCGCCAGATCACGTTCTTGAACGGGGTGCCATTGAAGAATGTGAGGTACGAATCCGCACACAGCTTCCAGAAACGCTCGTGCCGCCAGAAGGCGTGGTCGTAAATCGAGCAGCCTTGTGGCCGCAAGGCCTGAAGTGCCCTGACAGCACGGTCGACCAGCACGAAGTAGACGGTGGTGAACAGGAAGATAAGGATCTCACCCACCGCGACCACCCACGTACCGAACGAGGGGTAGAGGTCAAAGGAGCCCAAAGCGAGCACGGTGACCCCGAAGAGATAGATCCACTGCACCACCAGGTACAACCCGATGGTGACGGCATTGTGTTTGTTCTTGGCGGCGAGACGGCGGCGCAGCTCATCCGCGCTCGTCACGTCTAACCTGTTGTCCCGCTCGACCGATCGCGGAATCTCGAAGCTGGGCGAGCCCAGAAGCCCGACACCCTCCCGCAGCTCCCCGTCGAGGGGAACCATGACCTTCGTCGCGAGGAGGCAGTTGTCACCCGTCCGGCCCTGCGAGGGATAGGCAATCCTGTTACCGAGGAAGTTGTGTGACCCGATCGACGCCCGAGATACCCGGAAAGACGTGCTCGAGAAATCGGCATTGATGATCGACAGTCCATCAGCTACCACTGTTCCGCTACCGACCGAGCTCAGGTACGGAGTCTCGTGCTTCACCTCCGTGCCGAAGTTCGACCCGGTCTGCTCAACCCGGTAAAGGCCGTACCCGAGGCCACGAAGATAGTGGACGATGTAGGAGCTGTCACCGAACAGGCGCGTGTAGAACCGTATATTTGTCATACGCGCGATCACTCGGTGGATCCAGTAATGGACGCCATACAAGCGATAGACCTTGTCCGGCTTGATGGCGAGGCTGAGTACGCGAGGAACAGTGGACACGACGAGCAGGCCAAGCAGTACAGAGCCGAAGAGGAGCACGAAGGAGGCGGCCAGGGTGTCGCTGTAGAACGTCCAGCTCGTGACGGCCAGCGTCGCCGGGTCCAGGATCGCAGCGAGCTGCGGGACCTCAGCAAGCATGGTCACACCGCCGACCGCCAGCGGCACGGACAAAACCAGCATCCCCAACAACTGCACGATGGGGAACAAGGCCCTTCTCAGGGCGCCGCAGTCGGTGGGGTCGACCGCCCGGTAGTCCACCTCGGTTCGCTGCGCGGGGGACCCGTGCCAGCGCTCGCCGTCGGGCACAGCCTGCCCGGCGTGCAGAGAGGAGGTATGACCCAGCTGGGCTCCGTCGCCCATCGAGGTCCCGATGTCAATAACCGTCGCCTCACCGACGAGCGCGTCCCTCCCGAGGGTGACTACGCCCGTCTCGACCAGGCCGGCATGGGCCCGGTAACCGGTGAAGTACGAGTCCTTACGGATGACGGTGCCCTCGCCGATGGTGAGCAGGTCAGTGCACACGGGCAGGTTCCGGGAAAAGATCGCCACACCCCGCCCGACTTTCGCGCCCAGCGCCCTCAGATAGAACACGTACAGCGGCGAACCGACGAACAGGACCAGCGGGTTCGACCGAACCAGCGTCTTGACGACCCAAAAACGGACGTAGGCCAGGCTCCAGATGCGGATCTGCTGGGGCTTCCACCGACCAATGAGCACCCACTTCGCCAGGACCGGAAGGGTGCACAGGCTAAGGAAACCCATGGCACCGAATAGCACCGACCGCAGGTAGACGTCGATCAAGCCGGAGCCCGCGGAGATCCACTCGTAGCCTCGGACCATGATAAGCGCGGCGAGGTAGGAATACCCGAGGAAGAACAGGACCTGCAGCGTTCCGCAGAGGACGTACCGCGGCGTGCCGATCGGCTCCTCTCGGTCCCGCTCACCACGCGCAGCATGGGTCGCCACCTCTACCGACGGCGGAACCGACGACTCGGCAGGAGCGGACACCGGCTTCGCGAACGCCGCCGCCAGGCTTCTGACCGTTGGGTATTGGTAGATGTCTTTCATCGACACCGTCGGCAGGTCCGCGTTCTTTCTGACGCGTGCACAGAATCGGGCCATCACCATTGAGTCAGCACCGAGGTCGTCGAAGAAGTGGTTATCGACTGGCACCTGCTCGATGCGCATGATGTCAGCCAGCACCTGGGCGAGGTTGCTCTCGATAGGGGTGGGCGCGGGCTCCGCGAGCGCCGTCGCGAGGTTGCTCTCGGTGCCGGTCGTCGGGTCGGTGTAACTGTCCTGAACGCTTGAAGATTCAGCCAGGTCGGGCGCGTTGGTGACCGGCTTGTCCGGGTGCAGCTCAGTCCAGGTGGCGGTGACGGTGGCTTCGGTCGGCCGGTAGACGTTGAGGATCCGGCGGCCGGGTTGGTGCCAGCGGGCTATCAGGTCCTGCGGGCAGGCCTCCCCAAAGACCAGCAGGAACCGCAGGTTGGGCAGATCGTCCTCAATGGTGGCCAGCAGGGCCGGAACGCAGCACATCGCCGTGACGCGCCGCTCGCTGAGGAACTCGTGCAGGTCCTGCCCCAGCAGGCTCGCGCCGGGCGGTGTGGGGACCAGTGTCGCGCCCGCTACCCATGGCACCCAGATCTCCTCGATGGAGAAGTCGAACGCGACCGTCAGACCCTGGTAGACCCGGTCGCTGGGACCGATGCCGTAGATCTCGGCGGCGACCCGGACGTAGTTGCAGATGCTCGGGTGATCGATCGCCACGCCCTCGGGGTGGTCGGTCGAGCCGGAGGTGTAGCTGATGTAAGCCAGTTGATCTTTGTGGCTACCGTGCTCCACGGACAGCAACCGGCATTCGTTCATTTCGGCGATCAGCGGGGCCGCATCGTCGATGAAGTGCAGCTCGATGTCTAAGGCGGTGAGAGCCTTGATGTGCTCGACCCGCTCGCGCACGTCGGAACAGGTCAGCACCATCTTCACCTGGGTATCCGCAACGATGTCGGCCAGCCGCTTGGCGGGGGAACCCACATCCAGTGGCACGTACGCAGCGCCGATCTTCAGCACCGCCAGCATGCCGAGGTAGGCGTCGACGGGTTGGTTGAACAGCAGCGCGATCCGATCACCCGCGCTGGCGCCGCACAGACGCAGGTAGCGGGCCAGCTGATTGGTACGCGCGTCCAGCTCGTCGTAGGTCAGCCGCAGCTCGCGGGAGTCGACCGCGAGCTGACCGGGCCGGCCGTGCTCGCTGATCCAGTCACAGCGCTCCTCGAACACGTGATCCAGGCGCTCATCGCGGCGAGTCGGCCGACGCTGAGGATGCTCCGCGACCGACACACGTTTCGGGAGGATCTCGGCGGCGGGTTGCTCGAAAGGCCGCAACGTGGCGGTCATGATGTCTCCTTGGGTCCACCAAGGGTCGTTATCCCTGGTCGTGTGCTGGTAGAGAGCATGTCAACGGAGTCCTTGACCGGCGATGGTGCGAGCCCCCGAGGCTGCAGAGTTGTCCCCCGAATCGAGGTGGGGCTAGCCCTACCGGTCCTTGGGGGCAGGCGCCGGGTGGTTGGTAGGGGTTAGGCTGCCCGGGAACCGGCGGTCAGCTCCTCGGAGCGGAGCACGTCCTCGCCGTAAAGATCCTGCAGCCAGTTGGTCTGGTAGATGGTGTCGAGGTAGCGGTCGCCGAGGTCTGGGGCGATGGCCACCGCGGTGAGGTCCCGTGCGTCATGCTGGGCTAGCCAGTCCATCGCGCCGCTGATCAC
>JAICHZ010000119.1 GCA_025924655.1 Pseudonocardiaceae bacterium
CCCCGGACACCGAGCAGACTTGTACCCCCGAGCCGATCTCCGAGGTGATCCAGTGGAAGCCCTCCGGGGACAGCGGCGCGCCCGTCGAGCCCACCGCGCGCAACGCGGTGAGATCCAGCTCGGCGCCGGGCCGCAAGCCGGCTTTGCGGCAGGACTGGATGAACGGCGCGGACGTGCCGAAATAGCTCACCCGTTCGTCAGCGGCCAGCCGCCACAGCGCGCCGGGATCGGGTCTGCCGTCGTAGAGCACGATCGTTGAACCCACCTGCAGGCCGCTGATCAGGTAGTTCCACATCATCCAGCCGGTGGTGGTGAACCAGAAGAACCGCTGGCCCGGCCCGAGATCGGCTTGCAGCGCCAGCGCCTTGAGATGCTCCAGGATGATTCCGCCGTGACCGTGCACGATGCCCTTGGGCAGTCCGGTAGTGCCCGAGGAGTAGAGCACCCACAGCGGATGGTCGAAATCCACCGCCTCGAAAGCCAGCGAGGCATCACAGTGCGCGGCGAGTAGATCGTCCCAGCGCACGGTGGCGTCCAGCGTCGCGTGGGAGTCCAGGTAGGGCACCAGCACCGTGGCGCGCAGCGATGGCAGCTGATCGCGCAGTGCGTCCACTGTGGACCGGATGTCGAACCGCTTGCCGCCGTAGAGGTACCCGTCGACGGCGATCAGCACGGTGGGCGCGAGCTGGGTGAACCGATCGGTGATCGCCCGGGTTCCGAAGTCCGGCGAGCACGACGACCAGATCGCGCCGAGGCTGGCGGTGGCGAGGAAGGCCACCAGTGTGTCCGGCGAGTTCGGCACCAGCGCGACCACCCGGTCCCCCGGACGGACACCCAGCGACGCCAGCGCCGAGCGCGCCGCGGCCACCCGCTGGCGCAGCAACCCGAAGCTCAGCTCGTCCCGAACACCGTCCTCGCGCCGGAAGATCACCGCCGGGTCGTCATCACCTTTACCGGCACCGGGAGCCAGCGCGTGCTCGGCGTAGTTCAGCGTCGCGCCCGGAAACCACCGCGTCCCCGGCATCGGCTCGTCGGTGAACACCCGCTGTGCCGCGGTATGGAACGCGACGCCGGCGAACTCGGCGAACGCCCCCCAGAACCCCGCCAGATCGGCCACCGACCAGCGCCACAGCGCGTCGTAGTCAGCCACGATGACGCCCCGCTGCGCCGCCAACCAGCTGCGAAACGCCGCCATCCGGGACCGGGCGACGACATCCGGGTCGGGCAACCAGAGGATCCGGGGCTCGGTCATGTTCCCGTGGTACCAGGGGTCGTGAGTCAGCGCAGGTGGCTGCTGAACCAGTTCAGGGTGCGACCCCAGGCCTCCGGGGCGACGGACTGGTCGGTGTGGAAGCAGCAGTGCACCAGGTCGGTGGCGACGTGCGCGGAATGGGCGGCATCCCGCAGCTTATTCACCTCCGCCTCCGGAACGTCACCATCCCGGTCGTAAATACCCAACCAGGGGCAGCGCAGCTCGGCGGCCACGTCGACCAGCGCGGGCAAACCCGCGGCAACCGGTTCCATCACCCCGATCCCGCCGATCGTCACCGCCGCACCAAGATCGCGTTGGGTGGCGACGATCAGCGCCACGGTGCCGCCCAGGCCGAAGCCCACCACCCCCATCTGGTCGGCGGCCACGCGGCGTCGCGCCAACCAGCGCAAGGCGGCGTCGGTATCGGCGTGGACAGACTCCCCGGTCAGCCGCTCGAGATGGCGCCGGACGGTAGCCCCGTCGGCGGGCAACTCGTCGATGCCGTCGCGGTGGAACAGATGCGGGATCACGGTCAGCCAGCCCTCGCCGGCCAGCCCAGCGGCGAGCTGCCAGACGTCATCGGTGACGCCTCGGACGTCAGGCTCGACGACGATGCCGCCGCGCACCGCGGATTCCGGCGTGGCGACCGTCAGCCGCAGCACAGTGCCATCGCAGAGCGGGATCTGTTCCAGACTACGTTGCGTCATGTGCCACCCGACTCGTCCGCGAACCCAGGGTGAGGATGCAGCGTACCGGGTCGGGAATGGGAACGTAGATCACGGTTTGGGTGCCGTAAGCGACAGATCTTGTCGCGTTAGGCACATAAACCGTGATCATGCGGCGGTGGTGTCAGCATGGGTCATTACTGTGACGTTTGCGCGGGCGGGCCGCCGGCCGCGCAAAGGAGGCCCGATGACCGCCCGCACCAGGGCTGACCTGGAGTCACTGCCACGGTACGTCCCTGGTCGCAGCATCCCGGGAGCGGTGAAGCTGGGCAGCAACGAGGTGTCCGCGGGGCCGTTGCCCAGCGTCGTCGCGGCGATCCGAGACGCCGCCGCGGGGGCCAACCGTTACCCGGACAACGGGGCGGCCGCGTTGGTGGACCGGTTGGCGGCCCAGTTGGACATGCCACCGTCCCAGCTCGCCGTCGGAGCCGGGTCCGTGGCGCTGTGCCAGCAGTTGGTGCAGGCCACCTGCACACCGACCGATGAGGTGCTTTTCGCCTGGCGGTCGTTCGAGGCCTACCCGATCATCACCCAGATCGCCGGAGCCCGGCAGCGCACGGTACCGCTGCGCAGCGACCACACCCACGACCTGGCGGGGATGCTCGACGCCATCACCCCAGCGACCCGGTTGATCTTCGTGTGCAATCCCAACAACCCGACCGGCACGACCGTGCAGTGCGATGAGCTGGTCGCGTTCCTCAACGCGGTGCCCGACGGCGTGCTGGTCGCCCTGGACGAGGCCTACCACGAGTTCGTCACCGATCCTGCGGTGCCTGACGGCATGGAGCTCTACCGGCAGCGGGACAACGTTGGGGTGTTGCGGACGTTCTCCAAGGCTTACGGGCTGGCTGGCCTGCGGGTGGGGTACTGCGCGGCACCGCAGCCGGTCGTCACGGCATTGCGCAAGGTGTCCGTTCCGTTCAGCGTCAACTCGTTAGCGCAGGCCGCCGCCCTGGCGAGTCTCGACGTCGAGGACGAGATGCTGGCCCGCTGCCGGAGCGTGGCCGCCGAACGGGACCGGGTCCGCAGCGAGCTGATTACGTTGGGCTATCTCGTGCCGCCCGCACAGGGCAACTTCGTCTGGCTGCCGTTGGGCGAGCAGACCACAGCCTTCAACAAGCATTGCCTAGAGCACAAGGTCGTGATCCGCCCGTTCTCCACCGACGGCGCCCGCATCACCATCGGCGATCCCACCGAAAACGAGGCATTCCTCACCGCAGCACGGACCTGGCCACCCCGATATGGAGACATATCGGGGTAATTGGGCGGGAGCCGGTCAGCCGCCGATGTAGCTCATTTCGACTTTGGGCAGACCCAGGGTTGCGGTGGTGCGCTGGGCTGAGTAACGGTCGGTTCGACCCTTCCAGATCCCGGTGATGCGCTTTTCGATCTCGTCGTCGCTGGCTCCGTCGCGCAGCGGCGTACGGAGGTCGTGGCCCAGGCCGGCGAACAGGCAGGTGTACAACTCACCCTTGGCGGACAGCCGAGCCCGGGTGCAGGTGCCGCAGAACGGCTGGCTGATCGACGTGATCATGCCGACCTCACCAGCGCCATCGACATAGCGGTACCGAGCGGCCACCTCGCCGACGTAGGCCGGATCCACCGGCTCGATCGGCCATTCGCTGTTGATGGCCTCGACGATCTCCGCGGCCGGGACTACGTCGTCCATCCGCCAGCCGTTCGTGGCGCCGACGTCCATGAACTCGATGAAGCGCACGATGTAGCCGTGTTCCCGCCCGAAGCGGGCGAGGTCGAGGATGCCCTGGCCGTTGTTGAGTCCCCGCTTGACCACCGTGTTGACCTTTACCGGGGTCAGTCCGGCGTCAGCGGCGGCGGCGATGCCCTCCAGCACCCGCGAGACGGGGATCTTCACGTCGCTCATCGTCCGGAACGTCTCCGCATCAAGGGAATCCAGACTCACCGTCACCCGGGACAGCCCGGCATCGCGCAACGAACGCGCTTTCTTGGCCAGCAGTGAACCGTTTGTGGTCATGGCGACGTCCTCGATGCCGTCGATGCCGGCCAGCTGCTCGACAAGCGCCTCGATGCCGTGCCGGAGCAACGGCTCCCCGCCGGTGAGTCGCAGTTTTTCCACACCCAGGCCGGCGAAGACCTTCGTCACCCGAACGATCTCTTCGAACGAGAGCAGTTCAGCGGAGTTCATGAACGGAAAGTCGGTACCGAAAACGTCGCGAGGCATGCAGTAGCAGCAGCGGAAGTTACACCGATCGGTAACCGAGATCCGCAGGTCTCGCAGGCCGCGTCCCAACTGATCGTTCACAGTTTTCATGCCATCCATTCGATCACATTACTCTGGTGGGCCCTTTGTTCTCTTTCGTCGGCGCGCCTGCGCCGGTTCACCAACAGTCCAACGCATCCGGATCCTGGCTTATTTCACGCTACTCCATGTAGCTGAATCACTCGTTGGGGTTGTTAACGAACCGAGCTCGCCGAGCGAAAACTAGAGTGACTGCTACGAGTGGTCACCGGCATGGGATGGGTCGCGGCACGCTGTTCCGCACACTTCTGGAGGCTTCGTGTCCGCACCTGCGTCGCCATACCGGTTCTTCGGCCCGCAGCCGCGCCACCTGCGGCCGACGCACCGCTTCAGTGGTGTGAGCTTCACGCTCGGCCTACTACTCGCGTTCGGGCTTGTGGTGTACGCCACTTGGTTAGGCGTCGCCGCACTGACCGCCGTCAAGGGTGCCACCCAACGCGTCGGGTCGACCGGCGCCACCACACGGCTGGCCACCGCCCTGCCGGAGACCGCGCCGCCAGCCGTAGCGCCGACTCCCAGCGGCGCCACGATGGCCTTCGATCAGCTGTGGACCGCTAGCGACGGGAACACGATCGTCGCCGGAGCGCCCACGGTTGGCACCTCGATGGAGACTGGCGAGCCGGTGATCCTGGTGCCGGTGACGCTGACCAATAACAGCGAGCGGGACTGGAACCCCGTGTCGACTTCCTTCGTCGGGAAACTCAACCGCGCGACGGTGCCCGAGTCCGCCGAGGGCGACTGGATGTACCGGTCCCCGATCGTCGCGCACACCTCGGTGACGCTGACCAAGGTCTTCGTCGGCGGCCCCGGCCAGTTCAGCCTGACTGCGAACACCCCGAACGGTGTCGCGTTGTTCAGCGGCCGGATCTGACTTCGCTGGGTCTTACGCAGCCCCACCAACCCGTCTATGGTGAGGTGTCCATAACTGTTTCAACCGTAGGGGAATAGTGAGCGCGCCTCGGTGGAATGAGGATCCAAGCGGTGGGTTCGCTTCGGGACGATCGCCGGGGCCGACCGCACTGCGTATCGTGTTGGGCACTCAACTGCGCCGGCTGCGTGAGGCGCGCTGTATCACTGCCGCAGCGGCCGGGCACGCGATCCGGGCGTCCCACGCCAAAATCAGCCGCATGGAGCTCGGCCGGGTCGGCCTCCGGGATCGCGATGTAGCGGACTTGCTCACTCTCTACGGCGTTACCGATGAACAGGAACGTCGAGCGTTCCTCACCCTCGTTCGGCGGGCCAACGTGCCCGGCTGGTGGCATCAGTACAGCGACATCGTGGCGAGCTGGTTCGAAATCTACCTCGGCTTAGAGCAGGCCAGCTCGGTCATCCGCACCTATCAACCACAGCTCGTACCCGGCCTGCTACAAACCCGGGACGTCGCGCGTGGGGTAATCGAACTCGGGCACCCCCTCCCCTCCAACGACGATATCGAGCGCCGGGTCTCCCTGCGGATGGCACGTCAAGAAATCCTCACCCACCCCGCAGCGCCCCAGTTTTGGGCCGTCATCGAAGAGGCTTCGCTATGGCGACTTAACGGGCGTTCGGTGATGCGCGAACAGATAGACCATCTGATCACGATGGCCGAGCTCCCCAACGTCGCACTCCAGGTGATACCGATTCACTCCGATGCCCATGTCGCCCTAGGCGGTCCGTTTACGATCCTGCGGTTTTCCGACCCCGACCTGCCGGACATCGTCTATCTCGAACAGCTATCCAGCGCCCTTTACCTGGACAAAGCCGAAGATGTTCAGAACTATCGGACGATCATGGATCGACTATGCGTGCAAAGCAAATCTCCGACCGAGACGATCAGCTTCCTCAGCAACCTCCGCAAAGACCTCTGAGGAGCTGAATCACCGGGCTCGCCTGCCAATCGACGGCTTAACCTGCGTGTGTGGCGTGGCGTATCGGCCCTGTCCCATCGCGATCGGCGAGGCGAACCGCCCGCATCCCGGCCTGGCCAGGCGGTGGAAACCGAATTGTCATCGGGCGTTGCTCCGTGCGCGGAATGTGCAATGAGGGCGGCGCCGGATAGGCGAAAGTAGGAGCGCCAGGGTGCTGCGGGGGTACGAGATCGAGTAATGCGCGCAATGCCCACCGCGGCGGCCCTTCATACGCCCACACCACCGCATCGGGGGCGAATACATCGACCCGACCGTGCGGGGGTACGGGAACCCTGGCCGTAGTGATGTGCTCGAAGCTCCGGATCGTGACTAGATCAACGAAATCCTGCCACTGGTAAGACGCGACCAGAGCGTGCGGTGCGGCTATCGGGCCGCAGCAATACAGCACAAACCCATCGGCGACCACGTCGACCAGGAGGCGTTCCAGCTCAAGCGGTAAGCCCGGCTCAATCACCCTCTCGCGACCCGTCCGCGTAGCCGCTGACCTTAGCCGTCTTCCGGCTGGTGCGCCCATATGTAACCTGCCTACGCACGGTGGTGGATAACAGATCGTTTTCGACTACCGTGCCAGCGCGCGTATGCGCATGCAAGAGCAGGTACTGATCTGCAATCTCCATCTCGCCGTCGCGTACAGATGCAAGAACTACTAAGCTTGACTGGTTATTGCGGTAGCGCGACTGAGCTGTTTTGGGCGATTTGGCCGCTCCGTGATCGGCTGGCGGGGGCTTAATGGAGAGGTCGCAGATGTCGCACACTAACGGTATGCGCGCCAGCTCACTATCGGTGGCCGTCTGGCGAAAGAGTAGGCACAGCAATCCGCACGGAGACTGCGTGGAGCTCGGGCAGATGGAAGGAGGGAAGATCGCCGTGCGTAACTCCCGGTACCCGGGCGGACCCGCACTCATCTTCGCCCGTGCCGAGATGACCGCGTTTATCCGCGGAGCGGCGGAGAACGGGCATCAGAGCTTTCGTCCGACACCGCTGAAATGAAATACCTCCACCGGGACACCCAGTCCGGTGCAGTCAGGTCTCCACAGCGAACACGAGACCACGCCGGGTTCCACTAGCTCCAGACCATCGAAGAAACGCTTGATCTCCTGACGACTGCGGGCCACTATCGGTGCGCCGCCCTGCTGATTCCACAGCCGCATGCTCTCCCTCATCGCTTCGCCGTCGAACTCTGCGGTGGGATGCGAGATCACGAGGTAGCTACCGGACGGCAACGCGTTCAAGAGCCGGTCCACGATAGCGTGCGCCTCGTCGGAGTCCGTGATGAAATTCAAGATTCCTAACAGCATGAGGGCGATTGGCCGGGTGAAGTCGAGCGTCCGGGCGGCTTCCTGCAGGATCGTGTCTGGTTCCCGAAGGTCAGCGTGCACGTAATCGGTTTTACCTTGTGGAGTGCTGGTGAGCAGGGCGCGCGCATGAACCAGGATTATGGGGTCATTGTCGACGTAGACAACGCGAGACTCCGGTGCGGTCGCTTGGGCGACCTCGTGAGTATTGTTGGCCGTGGGCAGACCGGTGCCGACATCCAGGAACTGACGAACCCCCACACTGCCTGCCAGATACCGGACCGCGCGGACCAGGAATCTTCGCTCAGCGCGAACAGTATCGCGGAAGCTTGGGATTACCGCAAGAATCTGTTCCGCGACCTCCCGGTCGGCCGCATAGTTGTCCTTACCACCCAGCATATAGTTCCAGAACCGAGCGGAGTGCGCCACTGCGGTATTGAAAGACGCAGCCTTTTCCTGCACCGGCGTGTGCGAATTTTCTGTCACAAGTATGCTTCTCTCCGCGCGGGCTTCATGACATTCGGAGTCCAGGCGGAAACACGCAACGAATATCCTGGTTACTCCCCCAGTAGTCAGGTGACTCCCCATAGTCACCGCTGTTGATCACCTTACTCCCCGGCAGCGGAGCACACTGTCACTCGATTGGGTGCTGCGATCACCGATGGTGGCTGGAAACGCCGCGGGGAACGCTCGGCACCCGGATGGAGATCGTGGTTCCGGTACCGGGGACGAAGTCGGCTACCAAGCTGGCCCGGTCGGCGAAGGCGTCCCGCAGCTGATCGTCGATCGTGCCCAGGATGTCCTGGAGGTCTGCATCCTGAATCCCGGGCCCGTCATCGGCGACGGTGATCAGGCAGTCCGGACCCTGCAGGCGAGCGGAGATCGTGACGGTGCCGCCGAGCTGTTTGCGCTCGATGCCGTTGCGAACCGCGTTGTCGACCAGTTGTTGGACCGCCAGAAACGGCAGCGCCACGGGCAGTGCCGCGGGCGCGATGTCAAGCTGCACTTGGAGCCGGTCGCGGAAGCGAGAACGTTGCAGCGTCAGGTACCGCTCGATGTTCTCCAGCTCCTCAGCCAGCGTGGTCTGCGCGACCGAGCGCAGCGAGTACCGGGTGAACTCGGCGAAGACGATCAGCAGGTCCCGGGCCCGCGGCGGGTCGGTGCTGACCAGGCCGACGATCGTGCTGATCGTGTTGAACAGGAAGTGCGAGGAGATCTGCCCGCGCAGCGTCCGCAGTTCGGCGCGAACCTGCGCGACGGCGCGATCGAGCTCCGCAAGCAACTGTTGGTCCTCCCCGCGACCACCGTCGCGGACCCGCAGCACGACCGGCGCCTGGACTGCGGCCACGTGCTTGGCGGGACGAAGACCCCGCCAGGTTGGGTGCCCGAGGCGACCCTGGGCGGTCCACTGCCGGTAGTAGACCTCGCCCATCAGCCGCGGAGCGACCCAGTGCACATCCCGGTCGGGTACCTCATCGACGAACGGACTGGCCGGCTGGGCAAGCTCGGTCAACCGGTCGCACAGCTCACGGCGGGCTGCTTCGGTGAAACCCGTACCAACCTGGCCGACGTATCGCAGACCCTGCTCGGTGGGGATGCCGACCAGCAGAGCGCCGATCCCGGCGGCGCGGTGACGTTCGGGCACCCACCCACCGATGATCACTTCTTGAGACTGGCGCAACGTGGTCTGAACCCAGCTACTGGACCGGCCCGGCTGGTATGGCGAGTCCACCCGCTTGGCGACCACGCCGCGCAATCCGTGTTCGGCAGCGGTGTCCAACACCGTCTGGCCGTCGGCATCCAGAAAAAAAGGCGGCAGCACGACCGGTCCGCCGGCAAGCTCGAGTTCGGCTAGCAGCTCCCGACGGCGCTGATACGGCAGCTCAGCGGTGGACCGGCCATCCAGGCTGAGCAGATCGAACACGTAGTAGGTCACCGGCGCCCGGCGCAACACCGTCGCGGTCGGACGTTGCACGTTCATCCGGCGGTGCAGCTGCGCGAAGCTGGGGCGCCCGCAGGAGTCCAACGCGACGATCTTCCCGTCGAGCAGCATCCGGCGCCGCCGAGCGAACGCTGCGAGTTCCGGGTACGCCGCGGTGATGCTGCGGTGACTGCCGCTGAACAGGCACATCCGGTCGGGTTCGGTCCACGCCAGCGAGCGGATTCCATCCCAACTGAATTCGAAGGCCCAACCCGGTCCGGCTGGCAGCGGCCCCGCCGTCGGCAGCATCGGACGCACCAGCTCTGACATCGTCAGCTCAGCTTCGACGGCTGGCTTGCTTGCCCTTATCACCGGACTTGCGCTGTTTCGGCACGTTCGGTGGTGCGCCGCGAGCGGCCTTGGCTGCCTCGACCGACGCCTGCAAGGCGGTGATCAGATCCACCGCAGGGGCGGGCTCCGCCGACGTCGGTGGGGCGACGAACTCCTTGCCCGCGGTCTTGGCTTCGATGACCGACAGCAACGCCTCGCGATACCCGTCCTGGTAAGCCTCAGGAGTGAAGTCGCCGGACATCGCCTCGATGAGGGTGTCCGCCATCTTCAGCTCCGCCTCGCTGACGGATACCTCCCGGTCGAGCACATCGAACTGCGCCTTGCGCACCTCATCGGGCCAGACCATCGTCTGCAACGCGAGCACATCCCCCCGGGGTCGCAGCACGGCCAGCGATTCCTTGCTCCGCACCGCAATCTTGGCCAGCCCCACCCGGCTGGTGCGCTCCAGAGCAGCTCGCAGCAACTCATACGGCTTGCGGCCGGCCGGATCGGGTTCCAGGTAGTACCCCCGGGCCAATGCGAGCGGATCGACCTGGTCGGCCGGCACGAAGGCGACCAGCTCGACGACCTTGGTGGTGGGCAGCGGCAGGTTGGCGAAATCCTCGTCGGTCAGGATCACGGTCTCGCCGGAGGGCAGCTCGAAGCCCTTGGCGAGGTCGGCGTAGGCGACTTCCTGGTCGCACACGGTGCACATCCGCTGGTAGCGCACCCGGCCGGCGTCCTCATCGTGCACCTGATGGAAGGACACATCACGGTCTTCGGTAGCCGAATACAGCCGAACCGGGATGCTGACCATCCC
>JAICHZ010000120.1 GCA_025924655.1 Pseudonocardiaceae bacterium
CGAAGGCTCGCCAGATTCTGGTCAGCGAGCTCGCGCTCGCCGAGGGCACGAACGAGGACAACGCCGAGGTGTTACTCGACGAGGTTCTCGCGGCCGCCTCCTGAGCCACTGCTTCCCGCGTCAAGCGCCCTGACGACGTCATCGACCAGTGCCTCGATACCTCGGGTCGTGGCACTGGTGCCTGCGGCGGGGCAGGGTGTGCGGTTGGCGGCTGGGATGCCGAAGGCTTTCGTACCGCTGCGCGGCCGTCCGTTGCTCTGGCACTGTGTGCAGCGTCTGTTGGCGTCCGGTTGCATCGAGGTCGTCGTCGTTGCGGTCGGTGCGCAACACCAGGACCAGGCCCGCACGGCCGTCGCCGAGGCGGGCGACCAGGTGCGGATTGTCGTCGGTGGAGCGCACCGCTGTGATTCGGTGCGGGCGGCCCTGCACACCGTGCCCGATGCCGAAGTGGTGCTGGTGCACGATGCTGCCCGCTGCCTCGCGCCGGTCAGTGTGATCCAAGCGGTCGTGCAGGCGGTGCTCGCCGGACAACAAGCTGTGGTGCCGGTCCTGACGGTGGTCGACACGATCAAGGAAGTGGACTCCGACGGCTGCGTGGTGGGCACTTTGGACCGGGCCGCCCTGCGGGTGGTGCAGACTCCTCAAGGCTTCGCCGGAGACCTGCTACGCCGGGCCCACCAGCTACCGTCCGGCCCGGTGACCGACGACGCCGGGCTCGTCGAGGCGCTGGGCATGCCGGTAACCACGCTGCCCGGCCATCCGCACGCATTCAAAATCACCACTGCGTTCGATCTCGTCGTCGCCGAGGTACTGGCTGGCGCGAGGGCCGACGGTCCGGGATGAGGGTCGGGATCGGCACTGATGTGCACCCGGCGGAGCCCGGCCGGGACTGCTGGATCGCCGGGCTGCACTGGCCCGGAGTGCCCGGTTGCGCCGGACACTCCGACGGTGACGTCGCGGCGCACGCGTTGTGCGACGCTGCGCTGTCGGCCGCTGGACTGGGTGACCTGGGCGCGGTATTCGGCACCGATGAGCAGCGCTGGACCGGGGCGCACGGCGCCGAGCTGCTCACCGAGGTGCGCCGCAGGTTGGCGGAGCAGGGCTGGACAGTGGGTAACGGCGCAGTACAGGTGATCGGCAACGCGCCGCGGGTCGCCACTCGCCGCGCTGAAGCACAGCGAGTGCTGTCCGACGCCTTGGGCGGTCCGATCTCGGTGTCCGGCACCACCACCGACGGCCTCGGGTTGACCGGCCGCGGTGAGGGCGTCGCAGCGGTGGCTGTGGTGGCGCTGGCGCGCGAAGCGCCCCCCGTACCATCACCCGAGTGAGCCTGCAGCTTTACGACACCGCGACCCGTAGCCAGCGGGACTTCGTCCCGTTGCGACCGCGCACAGCGACGATCTACGTCTGTGGTGCCACCGTGCAGGGCGTCCCGCACATCGGCCACGTTCGCTCGGCGTTGAACTACGACGTGCTACGTCGCTGGTTGATCGCCACCGGCCACGACGTGCTTCTGGTGCGCAACGTCACAGACATCGACGACAAGATCCTCACCAAGTCCGCCGAAGCGGGCCGGCCCTGGTGGGAGTGGGCGTATCTGCACGAACGGGCCTTCGAGGCCGCCTACACGGCACTCGGCTGCCTGCCCGCGTCGGTCCTGCCGCGGGCCACCGGCCACATCACCCAGATGATCGAGCTGATGGCGCGGTTGATCGAGCGGGGGCACGCGTACGCCGCCGACGGCGATGTCTACTTCGCGGTGGCCACGATGCCGGACTACGGCTCGCTGTCGGGACAGCGTCTCGACGAGGTCTGCCAAGGAGAGTCCGCAGGGTCGGGCAAGCGCGACCCTCGGGACTTCACAATGTGGAAGGGTGCCAAGCCAGGCGAGCCGTCCTGGCCGACGCCGTGGGGCCCAGGCCGCCCTGGATGGCACTTGGAATGCTCGGCGATGGCCACCACTTACCTCGGCCCGGAGTTCGATATCCACGGCGGCGGGTTGGATCTGATCTTTCCGCACCACGAGAACGAACTGGCCCAGTCCCGCGCCGCCGGCGACTCCTTCGCTCGGTACTGGTTGCACAATGGTTGGGTGACGTTGTCCGGCGAGAAGATGTCAAAGTCGCTGGGCAACACGCTGTCCATCCCGGCCACCCTGCGCCGGGTCCGGGCCGCGGAGCTGCGCTATTATCTGATTGCCGCGCATTATCGGTCGGCCATCGAGTATTCGGACGGCGCCCTCAATGAGGCGGCGGCCGCCTACCAACGGATCGAGTCATTCGTGCATCGCGTGCGGGAGCGGTGCGGAGTACCCGAACCACGCATCTGGTGCGCCGACTTCGCCGCGGCGATGGACGATGACCTCGGCACGCCCGCTGCAGTGGCCGCGATTCACGCCACCGTGCATGAAGGCAACACAGCGCTGGACGCGGGCGACCATCCGACGGCGGTAGCGGTGGCGGGTTCGGTGCGCGCGATGACCGGCGTGCTGGGCTTGGACCCGTTGGCTGATCAGTGGCGCTCGACGTCGGGCTCCGACGCCGCGTCGGCGGCGCTGGCTTTCTTGGTGGACCGGCTGCTCGCCGAGCGTGCCGAGGCTCGCGACCGCCGTGACTACGTGACCGCCGACGCGGCACGGGATCAGCTGCTGGCGGCCGGAATCACCGTCGAGGACACCCCCGATGGTCCGGTGTGGACAGTCAAGGGGAACTCACGACATGGCTGGTAACTCTCAGCGCCGGGGCGCGATGCGCAAGCCGGGCACCAAGAAGGGCGCTGTTGTCGGTTCCGGCGGGCAGAAGCGCAAAGGGCTGCGCGGCCGCGGCGCTACCCCGGCCGCCGAGCTGCGGCCCGGCCACCCGGCCCAGCGCCAAGGCACCCAACGGCAAGAGGGCCAGCGTAAGGACGCCCAGCGTAGCGCTGGCCAGCAGCGACCGGCGGCACGGCAGGGCGACAGCCCGGCCGCCGCGGCCCGCCGTCGCAGCGGTAGCGAACCGGGGGAGACCGTGCTGGGGCGCAACCCGGTGCTGGAATGCCTGCGCGCCGCAGTGCCAGCCACCGCACTGCAGGTAGCCATCGGGGTGGACCTGGACGACCGCGTCAGCGAGTCCGTACGGCTGGCCGCCGACGCCGGCCTGTCCATCCTGGAAGTGCCCAAGGCTGACCTTGATCGGCTGGCTAGAGGTGCTCTGCACCAGGGGGTGGCGCTGCAGGTACCACCGTATGAGTACGCGTTTCCCGAAGATGTGCTGGTCGCCGCTCAACAGTCCGCGACGGCGCCATTGCTCGTCGCGCTCGACGGGGTGACCGACCCGCGCAACCTTGGAGCGGTGGTTCGTAGCGCCGTCGCGTTCGGCGCGCATGGACTGGTGGTACCGCAGCGCCGCGCGGCGGGAATGACCGCAGTGGCTTGGCGCGCCTCCGCAGGTACGGCCGCGTATCTACCGGTGGCCCGGGCGACGAATCTGGTGCGCACCCTCAAGGACTTCGCTGCGGCCGGTTTGATGATTGTCGGGCTCGACGCCGAGGGCGCAATGCCGTTGGACGGCTTTGAGCTGGCTACCGGACCCTTAGTGCTGGTCCTCGGTTCGGAGGGACGGGGGTTGTCCCGCCTGGTCCGGGAAACCTGTGATGCCGCAGTGTCGATACCCATGGTGGGACCGGTTGAGTCGCTCAACGCGTCGGTCGCCGCCGGTGTCGTGCTCGCCGAGGTAGCGCGCCTGCGTCGGGCCTGCTGAAGCGTTCTGCGGGCCGCGACGGACACTTTCGGCATGCCGCAGACAAGGGTGCCGGATGCATTGTGTATCTTATCGCGGTCAGCGTTCACGGCACGGCAGTTGTGCCTACGCCGCCTTCCTCCCGACAAGGAGAATCAGTACTCGTGGCTCAGAAGACCATCGTTACCCTCATCGACGACCTCACCGGTGAGGAAGCTGAGGACATTTCAACAGTCGAGTTCGCACTCGAGGGCATCTCGTACGAGATCGATCTGGCGAACGACAACGCCGCCAAGCTTCGTGACAACTTGGCCCGTTACGTCGCGGCTGCCCGCAAGACCAACACACGGCGTTCGGGCGCTCGTGGCGCGGACCGTTCAGCCGCCCGCGGTGCTGCCAATGCCGGCGTTGCGCGCAGCGGCTACAACCGCGACACGCTCCGGTCCATCCGCGAGTGGGCCAAGCAGAACGGTCACAGTGTCAGCGACCGGGGTCGGTTGCCGCTGACCGTGCTGCATGCCTGGGAAGCAGATCACCAGTCAATGAAGAACGGCAAGATTCCTACGTTCTCGGGGTAGCAGCGGGTCGGAATTGGCCTCTTTCGCCCGGGTTCCCCGTGACGACGTCGTAGCTAATTCTGTGGGCGAGCTGGAGCAGTGACTCAGCTGCCCTGCGGGGACTCGCGGCGGAAAGAGGGTCTTGAAAAATCGGACGAGAGGGTACGGCATTCGGACGGTGCTCAGCGCCTCGGCACTTGCGCTTGGCATCCTTGCTGCCTCTGGATCGACTCCGGCGGCTGCTGCCAGCCTTCGACACGCCGAGCGCTCGCAGCTGACCATCGTCAGTGCTGAGGGAAGGGGTACCGGCTCTCTGGGACCGGTCGCTGATCGGCGAAGTGCGCAAGCAGCTTCCTGTCGAAAGTGCCGAGTTTCGAGGTGAGTCGGGGGCTATCTCCGTGCATACGAGCCCCAACGGCACTGTGGCGTGGGGTATATCGATGGGGAACAGTTCACCACAATGTGTCCGACTCGTGCATCGTCCCATAGACTGGCTTCGGCGCTCGCCGGTCGGCTGCATGCAATTATCCCCAGCACGATGCAGGTAAGGCACGATGGAGCAAACGTCGTGCTCTTGGTGGACGGTCGGCGCCTCGGCAGCGGCAGCCATACTTGATGATGCCGATGACCGAGATCTCGCGGAGCGGGCCCGGACGGCTGTCGAAGCGGTAAGGGGGCTGGCCGGCCGATGCGCTGGAGCCGACCTGTCGCTGCCAGGAGCACGGGCCGTTGGTCGATCGAGTGACGGCGACTCCGGACTCGGCCACCGTCCACGCTACCGAACCGATTGGCCGTGACCTACGAACGGTCAGATGCTCGTTCGGCGACTCGCGAGTAACCCGGTGGGCGCGGTTGAGGACCTGACCTCTCCGTTCTCACCGGGTTTCCACTTGCGCAGCCGGATTGCCAGCTCCGAGTGGCCTATCTACCTGCGCTGGCCGAACCTGCGGGCGACTGAGAATCCGATCAGGCCGCCGATGACGACCAAAATGATGACGATGAACAGGATGGTCCTCCCGATACCCCGGAGGAAACCTCGGGCCTCAAGTTCGGCGGCGAAGAGCCCGACTTGAGTCGCAAAGTGCAGCAACATAGGTCCTGATCGTAGGGCTCCGCGCGCCGCCGCGCCGCACAGAATCGCCCGGGTACGTGAACTCGACCGTACCGACGTCGCAAGTCCCCCTGGACGTCGGTGACGTCGAGTTCACGACGCATGGCGACCGTGGAGGCCGGGCGAGGGGGCATCGGCTAGGCTGCGCGGTCGCTATGTCCTTCGCCAGCCCACTGTGTCTGTGGTACTTCCTGGTCTGTGGTACTTCCTGCCAGCCGTGCTCGCGGCTGTGGTAGTCGCGCCTAGGCACTGGCGCAACGGCATCGTGGCGATCGCCGGCTTGGCGTTCTACGCGGTGGGAGCGGACCTGACGACCCTCCATGCGTGGCGACGGCGTCTTGGTTATCGCGAGCCCCGAGGTTCGACCCCGTTCGGTTGCACAGCGGACAGGGTGAGGCAAGCAATCCGCGCGCCTGCTTTGCCGGCCTGACCCGGTTCCGTCGCGGTCTGCATCGCCTCATGCACCACTATGGATCCCGGCCCCCGGTCGGTGAAGACAAAAGGCACCGTGGTTCGTGACGTGCCTGAGCCTGCTGCGTCAGTGTGCACGTCCAGCCAAATCTCGTTGCGCGGGTTGGCGTACTCGGGGTTCGTCGACGGCGCCTGGCGTGTGGCGGCGGGATCAATACGGTTCTGGTAGTGCGGTCCGTCTAATTCGGGGCTGGCGCCACACGCGTTGACGTGCGCGTGCACCGCATAGCCGCGGTTCGGCAGTAGCCCGGAGACGGTTAACTCTGCGTTAGTAGATTCGTCCGATGGGTTGAGGGTGACCTTCAACCTCGAGCCGACCGGCGCCAATGCCGGGTTATAAGTCTCAGCGGTAGAGGTCGCGTTCGGCTCGGTGAGTGCCCCCTCGCCATGGAGGGTCATCGCGGATTGCGCGGCCATGCTTAGCCCCTTGTAAGCACAACCCGTCGAGGTGAGAGCCACGACGGCTACGACCGTGGCGATGGTGAGCCATCGGTGCATAAACCGGCGATCAGTCACCGTCACCGTGGGCGTGCGGGATACGATGGCTGAACACGCTGTGTGACGCTTGTCGCTCAGACGTGGTTCTCTCATGGGTGTATGGTGCATCACCGGCGTGAAGTTTGCGAGCGTATCTAATTTCTGCCAGCACAGAAGCCGTCACCGGCGTGTAACGTCACACTGACCTAGCGGGCAGACTGCGGCTCGTCAGTATCGTCTTGATTGTAGCTGCCTGGCTCCATTGGTCTTTCGGAAGTGGCAGATCTATCAGCCTTTTCCGGGCCGGCAGGCGTTGAAGTAACAGATTTATCTGTATCCGGTGGTGTGTCGACGGCGGGATCAGGCTTGCGCCCCTTGGTGGGTGTGGGCGCTTTGTGCGCGGTCGAGACAGCGTTTTCTTTGTTGCCTGAGTTGGCGCCTGGCTTGCCGATTATGCCGGGGGTAACCGGCTCGTCGGAGAAACCAGGTGCGCTCGTCTTCGCGCGTGAATGCCGCGCCGGGACAGTATCTGGAGTCTCGGGGGTGACCGGTACTGCTGTGCTCTTCGACGTGTGGGTCTTGGTTGATCGGCCTGAGCCAGCCGGTGTCCCTGACTCAGCCGGCAGGTCCGATCCAGCCGGTGCAGTGTGCTCAACCGGCACACCAGCGTCGTTAGACGTACCCGACTCGACCGGCGCACCTGGTTTAGCCGGCGCATCTTTAGCCGGCGCACCTGGTTTAGCCGGTGCGACTGGTTGCGCCGGCGTGGCCGGAGCGTTAGCAGGGTCCGGGTTGACCGCCTTTGCCGGCTTGTGCGTGACTGGGGCAGCTTGGTCGACCGGCTGCTGCGGCTGTATCGGAGTGGTCGCCGGTGCTGGTCGTTGCGGACGCTGCTGCGTGGGAAGCTGTTTGTGAGGTCCCTGGATTACCCGCGGCGCCTGGATTACCGGGGCCGTCGGAACTGTTCGCGGCGCCGGTGTGTGCGGCACCGCTGCTGCCTGTGGAGCGGGGACCGAACGGGGTGCGGGGGCTTTTTCGGGTGCCGGGGCCGACTGGGGTGCCGGAATCACCTGGGGCGCCGGAATCACCTGGGGTGCCGGAATCACCTGGGGTGCCGGAATCACCGGAGCCACTGGAGCCAGCTGGGGGGCTGGAATGGCTGGTACGGCCATCTTGCTGGCGGCATCCGCGGTGGTCGCATTCTGCGGAGCACTTCCTGCGGGCGCTGTTTGGACGGTGGCCTGGCCATGGGTCTTGATCTGCTGCTGTTGACGTACCACCAGGACGCTCAATCCGCCGACCACTATCATGGCCACCACTAGCAAGAACAGCACGATTCCATTTGAGCGTATCCAGCGAACGTTCATCGAAGGCCCCCATTCGGCTCGATTCCGCCCCAGGAACCAAACCAGATCTTTAGCAGCGACATGGCGCAGATCGACGCCGCGCAAGACGCGTACTGACCCCTTTCGGTAGCACCGACCCCCCGCACCACCTGTCAGGGTAGGTCGGCGTCGTACGGAGGGCAAGGGCCGCGGCCTCGTGCTGGCTGGTCCACGTCGCGCACCGTGCCCGCCGGCCTGTTACTATAACAATGTTACAAAACGGTCCACACGTGCTGGGAGGCCGCGACGATGGGTAACGACTACCTCGAGGGCAACTACGCTCCGGTGCGGCAGGAACAGACCATCACCCAGTTGGCGGTCACCGGGACCATCCCAGCCCACCTCGACGGGCGTTACCTCCGCAACGGGCCGAACCCGATCACCGAGGTCGACCCGGCGATCTATCACTGGTTCGCCGGCGACGGCATGGTCCACGGGGTGCGGCTGCGAGACGGCCAGGCGCAGTGGTACCGGAATCGCTGGATCCGCACGCCCGCAGTGGCCCGGACGCTCGGCGAGTCCGCCCGGCACCGGGCCCCCATCCGGACCGGACTTCAGCTGTTGGGTGCCAATACCAATGTGCTCAGCCACGCCGGCCGCACGCTGGCGTTGATCGAAGGCGGGGTGACCAACTACGAGCTCACCGACGACCTGGAGACCGTCGGCCCCTGCGACTTCGACGCCACCCTGCGCGGCGGCTACACCGCACATCCCAAACGTGACCCCGACACCGGCGAACTGCATGCGGTGTCCTACTCGTTCGGCCGCGGCAACCGTGTGCAGTACTCGGTCATCGGCATCGACGGTCGCGCGCGCCGCACGGTGGACGTCGAGGTCACCGGCAGCCCGATGATGCATGACTTCTCGCTGACCGAACACCACGTCGTGTTCTACGACCTCCCGGTCACCTTCGATCCTCGCCAAGCCGTCGCGGTGTCCGTGCCGTCCATCCTGCGTGAACCCGCCCGGTTGGTGCTCGCCGCGCTCATCGGCCGGGTTCGGGTACCCGAACCGATCATCGCGATGGCCGGAAAGGGTATGCAAGGAAATACCAACCTGCCCTACCGGTGGGATCCTCGCTATCCGGCCCGCGTCGGAGTCATGCCGCGCTCCGGCGGAGCCGCCGACGTCCGTTGGTTCGATGTCGAGCCCTGCTACGTTTTTCACCCGCTTAATGCCTACGACGATGGCGACTCGATCGTTCTGGATGTCGTGCGGCATCCGAAGATGTTCGATACCGACTTGCACGGGCCTAATGAGGGTCCCACGAGCTTGGATCGCTGGACCGTCGACCTCGCCGATGGCAAGGTCCGCGAGACCCGTCTCGACGATCACCCGCAGGAGTTCCCGCGAATCGACGACCGGCTCGTCGGGCGACCGCACCGTTACGGGTACGCGATGCAGACCTCAGGCACCGGGGGCGACGTCGGCGACTCAGTGCTCAAACACGACCTGCGACGCGGCCACACCACCGCACGGCGTCTCGGCGCGCACCAGTTCGTCGGCGAGTTCGCCTTCGTGCCCAGCTCACCACAGGCGGCCGAGGACGACGGTGTCCTCATGGGGTTTGTCTACGACGCCAGCACCGGCCGCAGCGACCTGACCATTCTTGACGCAGCGACCTTGGCGACCGTCGCGGTGGTCCACCTACCGGTCCGGGTGCCCTTTGGGTTCCATGGCAACTGGGTGCCGACCCGACGACGTGACTCAGGAACTGCGTGACTTAGGAACTCCCGAACGAGAAGTGCCGGTCTGCAGCGGCAGAGCTGTAGGCGACGGTCAGCGGCAGCGTGAACGACTGGCCCTTGCACTTGGCGTCCGCAGTGGCAGCCATCGTCACGGAGACCTCGTAGGCATGCAGGCTGTTCGCCCTGATGAAGCCGACCGGACTGTCGACCGCAGCGCTGGTGAGGGTACCGGCGGGGCAGCCGCTCGCGGTCGCAGTCGAGCTCCCCGCGCTGATCGACGTGACCCGAACGCCGTAGTCCTTGGAGTTCTTGACGTAGACGGGGAACGTCGCGGTCGCGCCGGGGGCCAGCGGGCGGACCTGGTCGTCCGGAGTGACGGTGAGGTTCGCAGTGGTGGTGCCCCCGGCCTCACCGCTGCCGGCGGTGCCGATGAAGAATCCCACCGCGACGAGCGTGAGGGCGATGAGCAGGGCGAGACCGTCGTAGACGTTGAGGCTACGCACGCTGGTGCCCAAGTCATGTTCCACCGCGGACTCCCTCCAGAGGGCCCCAGTCACGCAGAGCCCAACTACCCATGCGCACAGTCACCGCGCCGCAGCTGCCGTTGTACCGGATTACCGGCTGCGTTGTCGACTGACAGTGCCGGAATGGCTGCGCTGCGTTGCATCCCGGACAGGTTATTCGGTTGCGTCGCTGCGGTGCCGTCGGGGTGCCCTAGAGGGCTTTGAGCTCCTCGATCACTGCCGCGACGGAGGCTTTGGCGTCGCCGAAGAGCATTGAGGTTCCGGGCTCGTAGTACAGCTCGTTCTCAATCCCGGCGAAGCCGGTGTTCATCGAGCGTTTGAGGACGATGACCGATTTGCTCTCATCGACGTTGAGGATCGGCATGCCGTGGATCGGGGAGTTGGGATCGTTGCGGGCGGCCGGGTTGGTGACGTCGTTGGCGCCGATCACCAGGGCGACGTCGGTGCGGTTGAACTCGCCGTTGATCTCATCCATCTCTTTGAGCTGCTCGTAGGGCACGTCGGCCTCGGCGAGCAGCACGTTC
>JAICHZ010000121.1 GCA_025924655.1 Pseudonocardiaceae bacterium
CCGCAGGAGGGTGCCCAGCAGAGCGGTGACGCTGTGCGGCTGACCGCCGAGCATTACCGGCGTCGGGTTGCCCAGCCGACGTTTGATCTCACGACTGACCCGATCCGGACTACTCACCGCGCGGAGGCTGGCGGCCTCTCCCGTGACTAGGGTGCCGTCCTCCCGAAGGTACACAGTCGCCGGAATCACCACCGAGCGATCACCCAGCGTGAACATTTCAACTCTGGTGGCAGAAGCGAGCGCGGCCGCGACGAACGTCGTGCCGAGGTCCACCCCGAGGCTGTAGCCCACAGCGCCTCCCTGAACGAGGCCTAACAATAGCTTATGGTCGTCCTAAATAAATCCGATAGTTTAGAGCCGCGTGTTACCGACTCTGATACATATTGGCCAGTTCGGAACTGTGAGTTACCGAACGAGTACGATAAGGGGGTAAACCCCACCTCGGGGTAGGGAGCATCCTCTTCCCTTCCCCGCGACCGCCGTCGAGGATACGGATATGGTTTCCGGGTCCACGAACGGTGCCGGTGATTGCCCACGCGAGCCTCCGGCCGAGGCGTGTCGCCGCAAGGAAAGCAATCAGTGGCTGCGCCGCCGGCTCCTACAGCGGCAGTTGCATGACGGGGCAGCGCTGCGGATCTCAGCGTTGACGCTGCGTCTCGGGCTCCTCTGGCATCGTTCGCCGCCCGATGGACAGGCCATGCAGAACTGCATCGACGAGCTTCAAAATGAGTTGCATACTGTGCTGGAGGAGTTGCGCGACATTGCTGCCAAGATCTACCCGCCGTTGCTGGACGAGGCAGGCCTGGGTCCCGCGCTCCGCGAAGTGGCCCACCAGCTCGAAGCCCCGATCACGGTCGTGGCCTCCGGGGAGAGATTCGGAGCAGCGGCGGAGGGCGCCGCCTACTTCGCCGTGGCGCAGTACCTGGCAGCGCTGCCTGCCGGTGCACAGCCGACGAAGGTGATGATCCGGCGGGACAACGATGAGCTGATGCTGTCGGTTTCCGATATCAATGCCTGCCACGCTGAGCTCATGGACGACCAGATATGGCCGCTGGGCGGGACCGTCGAGATGGTCGATGTGGTGGACGGAGATCGGCCGGGTGCTGCCACGATCACGGTGAGGATTCCATGCGAGTAGCCCTGGCCGAAGACGGTGTCCTGTTTCGTGAGGGGCTGCTCATGCTGCTGCGCGCGACGGGCCATCAGGTCGTCTGCAGTGCGTCCGATGGTGACGAGCTGGTCGCCCTGCTGTCGACCCAGCCGGCAGACGTCGCGATTCTGGACATCCGTATGCCACCGGAACCGGATGGTGGTCTGATCACTGCTGAGCGGCTGCGGGCCGCGCATCCCGAAATGGGGCTGCTGTTCCTGTCCCATTACGCTGAGTCACATTACCTCATGCGGATCCTCGAGATCGGTACCGAACGCATCGGCTACCGACTCAAGGAGAAAGTGGGCAGCGTCGATGTCCTCACCGACACCTTGACCAGGATCGGCAACGGAGAGATCGTCATCGAGCCGGTATTGGCTAAACGCCTGATCGACAGGCCCAGGGCGGACAAGAAAAATATCGTCGCCGCACTCTCGGCTCGCGAGCTAGAGGTGCTCGGACTGATGGCTGAGGGGCGCTCGAATATTGGGATCGCCGGACAGCTCTATGTGACACCCAAGGCGGTCGAAAAGCATATCGCGAACATTTTCACCAAGCTTGGACTGCATCTCGACACGGCCGCGCGTCACCGCCGGGTGCTCGCCGTTCTGACTTACCTGCGGTCGCAGCGGACCGAAGTATGATCGCGGGGGCTTGGCTGTTCGTGTCCGACCCCTTAGCGTGGACACCATAACCGGGGGTGCGACGGCCGGCCAGGTGCGCCATTGCCCGCAGCTCCGATCTGGTGCTGCGGTGCTGACCCCCAGCTGGACCGGTGGTGCCCGATGAACAGAATCATTGCGGCGAGGCCGTTGTGCCTGTTGCTGGTCGCCTGCCTGGTGGGGGCTACGTTCGCCGTCATCGTCGGTGGCGTCGGACTCGCCGTCGAATCCGCCCAGGCCGCGCTCCTGCTGCCGTTCCTAGCGGCGGCAGTGAGTGTGGCCAGCCTTGCAATCGCGTTACCGTGGATCGACCGGCTGGCCCAAGGCGTCACGCGCCACCCGATGACCACCCCGTATTCCTCCCTCGCGAAAACTGCCGCCCGTATCCGGGCGGGTTCGGTGGAACAGGCCCTACCCGGCCTGGCGGAAGTGCTGGCGGATGGCACCCGAGCTGAATGCGCCGTCATCTGGTTGGAGGTAGAGGAAAAGCTGGTCAGCGCCGCGTCCCATCCTGTCATCGAGGGCGCCAAAGCTCGCACCATTGCCAGTCTGGCGGCCCTGCTGGCACTGCCGGATGTGGACCATGTAGTGCCCGTTCTCGATGGATCGAAGCTCCGGGCGGCGCTCACGATCAGCAAGCCGGGGCTTGCTGTGACGCAGTCCGACCAACGGCTTATGCAGGACGTCGCTAACGGCGCGGGACTGCTACTGCGTGGTGCCCAGCTGAACGCTGAACTCGAAAAACGGGTGCGGCGGGCCGACGAACTCGCCGCTGATCTGCAGGCGTCTCGGCAGCGACTGACCCGGGCACGTGATGTCGAACGCCACCGACTGGTCGCCGAACTCACCCACGTGACGACCGATCGACTCGTCGCATTACGCACCGAACTCGCCGACGCACAAGAGCTCCTCTGCGATGACGCGGCGTCGACCGAGCGCGCGCAACACGCAGTCGCGCGAGCCCGGACCGGGCTGGATGAGCTGCTCGACCGATTCCGCATGATCGCCCGGGGGGTGTACCCGACGGTGTTGCGGGCCCACGGTCCGTACGGCGCTCTCGACGAACTGGCGACCGATCTGCCGCGACCGGTGCTCCTGTCCGGGAGCCTCTCCCAGCGATTGGCCTGGGAGGTCGAATCGGGGATCTACTACCTGGCGGCCTCGGCGATGCACCAGCTCGCCGACCGACCGGCCGAACAGCCACTGCACGTTCACCTTGAGCACACCAAAGGGCAACTGGCTGTCCGCATCGCGGATCCCGCCCCCGCCACGGCGACCGACGACCTGCTCGCGGCACTGACCGTCGATATGGACCGGCTGGCGGCGCTGGGCGGTGACGTGGAGATCACCGAGGGCGGCGCGATCGGCATTGCACTACGAGCGTGGTTGCCCGATCAGCTTGAGCCGTCGGTGGACGACCTGACCCGGCGGCGGCCCAGCCTGGTCCGATCCCACCAGGTTCCACCATGATCAGACAGCCTTCGGAACGCATCCCCACCGTCGCCTACTGGGCGTTGTTCGCAGCCTGCGGCGTGGTGGCGATCGGCTCGCTGGCAGTCGGCGGGATCGTGGCACTCGCAACGTATTCGTCCAGCGTGTCTTCGACCTTGGCCGCCGCGGCAGCGGACGGCAGCGGGTGGGCCCGGGGCATCCTGGCCGCGATTCCCAGAAGCGAGCCGCTCGGTCAGGTGCTGCTGGACTACGCCTTCAGCACCCTGAACCTCATCGTCGCCGTCGTTCTGTCCAGTGTTGGTGGCCAAAGCTGGGTCACCCGGCTGCTGGCGCTCGGACTGGTTGGGTCGGCTGGTGCCTTCAATCTCCAGGCGGATACCGCAGAGCTGACGGTGCAGACTGCGACCGGGCAGAGCATCGCGGGTCTGCACGACGCGCTGCTGCATGTCGTCGCCTGCGGCGCCTATCTTCTCGCACTGTTGCTGTTCCCCGCCGGGCGGTGGGAAATTGGCCCGAGCTCGGTGCGGCGCCACCACCTCGTTGTGATCACATTTGGCGGCATTTTCGGCGCGATCGGGCTGGGTACCACTCTGCCCCCCTATGCGATCAGCTCTGTGCTGTTCTTCGGGCTACTCGTCCCAGTCGTCGGACTCCTCGCATTGCCCCGCCGCGTCCGGCACGGGACTACTGCTGAGCAGCGGACGCAAGCACGCCTGCTGTTCAGCGTGCTCGCAGCTGCATTCTGCACCTTCGCCGTGCTGTGCATCGTTACCCTGCTGCTGCGGCACCTCAACGAGCCCGGGCTGACCGTCATCGACCCCACCGCAGAACTCACCCGTCCCTTCGCTGACGTTCCTGTGTCAGCGCCGCTGTTCTGGTTTTCCCGCCTAGGGTCAGCCGCCATCGCCGTCGCTCTACTGATAGCCGCGCGGCGCAATCGGCTGTGGACTGCAGAGCGGTTGTTCAGCCGCGGTCTCGCGACCACGCTCGTCGTCGTGCTCGCGGGGGGCACATTCGTTGTCGTCCGGGCCGTCGCTGTTCGTCTGACCGACAGCCAGCCGGGCACCGCGGCTGTCTTGGCCACCGTGCTCGTCGCGCTGCTGTTCCTGCCGCTGTATGCGCACGCCGAGCGACTCGTGGACCGGCTGCTGTACGGTAGCCGGCCGACGCCCTACAGCGTCCTGGCCGACCTCACTTCGCGGTCGCATATCACCTCGGCAGAGACGCCCGACCTCGCCGAAGTCGCCGAGGCTATCGCTCGTGGGCTGGGCGCAAGCTCATGCCGGCTGACCGTCATCCGCCCTGGCATGCAGGATCGCACCTATGCCTGGGTGGACGGCGATGTCGCGGGGGATATCGATGAAGTCGTCACGGTACCGATCCGAGCGGGTGGCGAGCCGATCGGATCGGTAGCGGTGGATCGGACAGCGCTCGCGGGCCTGCACACCCAGCGCCGTCACCTGCTGGAGGACATCGCGGACAGCCTAGGCGCCATCCTGCAACTAAGCCGGCTCGAAATTGAGCTCGAAAGGCAGCTCCGGGCGGCGATCGCACACGCCGAGGAGATCGCAGTCTCCCGACGCCAGGCAGTGTCGGAAATGGACAGCGAGCGCCGAACGATCGAGCGGAATCTGCACGATGGCGCGCAGCACCATCTGGTATCCCTGCGGATGGCCCTCGGCCTCGTCGAACACGAGCTCGCGTGCGGCCAGTTCGACCAGGCACGGGATCGGCTAGGTCAGCTCGCCATCCAGATCGATACCGCGGAGACCGTACTTGCGGACACCGCGAGCGGGGTGTCGTCAATCCTGCTATCCGAGCGTGGACTCGTCGCGGCGCTCAACGCGGAGCTGTCCGGTGCGCACCCACCGGTTGTCGTTACGTCGCCGGACGCTTTGTCCGGCGTCCGCTTTCCCTCGGAAGTCGAGTCGGCCGTCTACTTCTGTTGCCTCGAAGCGGTCAACAACGCGCGCAAGCACGCACCGGGTGCAGCCGTCGCGGTCGCAATCCGCGAGATGCAAAGCACGCTGCACTTCACAGTCCGCGACGAGGGACCGGGCTTCACCTCCCAGACCGACGGGGCAGGGAGCGGACCCGGTCCTGGTGGGCGGGGGCTGCGTAACGTTACAGCCCGGATCACCGCGGTCGGTGGCAAGATTTTGATCCGTTCGGTGCCGGGTGTCGGCACGACAATCGAAGGTTCTGTTCCGCTGCCTCGTGATGCTCGTCCGTCCGCCACCGTGGAAAGCATCGCTCTCCCCGGGGTCCGTACGCACCTGGCCGAACAGTCTCTGCTCGACCGGGTGCGTGCGGTCACGCGTGAGGCTCAGGAGCTCTATGCCGGGAGCGCGGAAAGTGGACGGCTGCGTGCGGTACAGACCCAGCTACACGAGCCGCTGCAGCCAGGGATGACGGGGGTGGGCGACATCCGACGGGCCGAAGCGATCAAGGCCCGCTCGGCACTGCGAGTGCTCGATGCAGTTGTGCGTTCGTCGCCGCTGGGCGGGGATCGATCGATTCGGTTGCGCTACCGGCTTGAGCAAGTCCGTTCGGAAGCCCATGAGCTGGCCGAAATCGATCTTCTCGATGAGCTGCGATCCGGCACGTTGCCGCTGACCTTCGACGAGCGCCAAGTGGCCGAGGAGCTATTGGGGGCTGCCGGTACGGGGCCGAGAACCAGATTTGGGTTGGGAGCCAATGCTGATATTGGTGAAGTGCGCCAGGCTGCCGGGCAGCAGCTGGCTCGCTGGCAGCGCCGCGCCGCACATCCGGCCACCACGAGAGCCGTACGGGACGCGGCCGAAGTCCTGGTCCGAACCTGCGAGGAGGTGCTGGCACAGGTCGACACAAGTAAGCTGGGCGACCGACTGGACCGGTGATCACCCTTGACATCGGCCGATGCGCTCTGTCAGCATCAAAATCCGGTTAGTGATTCGCAATTTTTCGTCAGTGCCACCAGAATGTTGCCGGTTGCGGTGACACCGGCGTGGGCGGAGGTCGAGATGGTCACTGTTCACAATCATCGCGTCGTCAACGGGAAGCCCGGAACTCCGCCGCTGAGCACGCGGCGCATCCGCCGTCAATGGGTGACACCGACCTGGCAACGACTGGAAACTCCCATGGAAGTCACGATGTACGCAGGTCGGCGTTAATTAATCAGCTCAGCTGAGATGCTCGTTCGCATCCTGGGTTCTGCGGCCGGCGGTGGAGTACCACAGTGGAACTGCGGCTGCCCAGTGTGTGCCGCCGCACGGTCAGGCTCGCGTCCAGTAACGCCACGACGGTCGTCCACCATCGCCGTCTGCGATGGTGATGGTCAGTGGTTTTTGGGCAATGCTGGGCCAGATCTCGACGCTGCGCTGCGCGAGTGCACCCCTTTATGGCCTCGGCCCGGCGACGCAACGGCGCCGATTCACGGCGTTTTTCTCACTGACGCCGAACTCGACCACACCGTGGGCTTGCTATCGCTGCGCCAGGCGAGCGAGCTACACATATATGGCACTGCGGCGGTGCGAACGCTGCTTTCCCAGTGCGGGCTGTTGCCGACGTTGGAAAGCTACACGGTGGTGCACTGGCACGAAGTTCGGCCACGTAAGCGATTCGCGTTGCAATACCGCGATGGTACGGCGTCGCCGTTATGGGGTGAGCCGCTCGAGGCTTCCAGTGGTAGGTTACCCCGTTACGCCCGTGGTTCCGGTCCGAGCACCGGGGTCGTCATCGGTTACCGGATCACCGACCAACGCACCGCTCGCGCCGCCGTGTTCCTGCCGTCGGTGGCGGCACTGGACGCCGGCGTTGTCGAGGAGCTGGCCAAAACTCAGCTGGTTCTCGTCGACGGCTCCTTCTGGGCTGACGACGAGATGCACCAGCAGCAGCGTGGCACGGCAACGGCTCGGTCGATGGGTCACCTGCCGATCAACGGCGCGGACGGCAGCCTCCGGCTGCTACGGCGGCTGACCAACCCGCACATCGTCTACACCCACATCAACAACACCAATCCGATGCTGTTCGAAGACGGTCCGCAACGAGCATGCCTGGCCAGTGCTGGCGCAAGCATCGCTCACGACGGGGCTGAATACGAGCTGTAGAACAGGGGAAAGATGGGCGAAAGTCAACCGGCGCTAGATCGTGGCGAGTTCGAAGGGGCGCTGCGCGGTGCCGAGCGCGGCTACTGGGACAAGCATCCCTTTCATCAGCGCATGCACGCCGGTGAGCTCGGTCCTGTAGAGCTGCGGATGTGGGTGGCCAACCGGTGGTATTACCAGAAGAATCTGCCGCAGAAAGACGCCGCTATCGTCGCGAACTGCCCGCTGCCAGAGGTCCGCCGGCGGTGGCTGCCACGGATCGCGTACCACGACGGCAGCGCAGACGGTGACGGCGGCTGCGCCCGCTGGTTGGTGCTGGCGGATGCGGTCGGATTGAGCCGCGCGGAAGTCATCGACGAGCGCCACGTGGTGCCGGGTGTACGTTTTGCGGTCGACTCCTACGTGACTTTTGCTCGCACCCGGCCGTGGATCGAGGGCGTCGCGTCGTCACTGACCGAGCTCTTCGCCCCAGCGGCGATGGCCGCCCGCACCGTCGCGCTGAGGCAGCATTACCCGTGGCTTGACCATGACGCGCTGGGATACTTTGACTCCCGTATTAATCGCGCGCAACAAGAATGCGTCGATGCGCTCTATATCGTGTTGTCGCATTGCACGTCACGGCCGAGCCAGGACGCTGCGGTCCGCGCTCTGGAGTTCAAGACCGACGTGCTATGGAGCATGCTGGACGCAATCGAGCATTCGCTGCTGGCCGATAGATGACGGCAGCGTTGGCGCTCACGGATCGGCCGCAGCTGCGCCGAGGGGTCCGCGCCGCTACCGACCCGCTCACCGACGAGACAGTCCTGCTGTTCCCCGAGGGTGTGCTCATCCTCAATGAGACGGCGGCCGCCGTCGTCCGGCAGTGCGACGGATGTCTCAGCGTGGCCGAGGTGGCGCAGGCGGTCGGTGAGGTCTACGACGACGTCGCGGTCGCCGACGTCGTGTCGCTGCTGCAGGACCTGATAACGCAGAAACTGCTGGTGACCAACCGTGGATAGGCCACTGGGCCTGCTCGCGGAGCTGACCTACAAGTGCCCGCTGCACTGCCCGTACTGTTCCAATCCCGTGGCTGTCCCGAGGGCAGCCGAGCTGACGCTGCACGAGTGGTGCCGCGTGCTGGCCGAAGCTCGGCAGCTGGGAGTGCTGCAGCTGCACCTCACCGGAGGTGAGCCGCTGACCCGGCCTGACCTCACACCGCTGGTGGCACAGGCCCGCGACCTGGGGTTCTATGTCAATCTGGTCACCAGCGGGGTGGGTCTCGACCAGCGGCGGGCGAGCGAGCTGGCCCGTGCCGGACTCGACCACGTCCAGCTCAGCATGCAAGACGCCGACCGCGTGGCAGCTGACGAGGTGGCGGGTGCCCGCGTCTTCGACCGCAAGCTGGCAGCTGCTCGAGCCGTGACGGCAGTGCAGCTGCCGCTGACGATCAACGTCGTCCTGCATCGCGGCAACGTCGGCCGGATCGGGCCGATCGCCGATCTCGCCGCTGCCCTGGGCGCGGACCGCCTCGAGCTCGAGCACACCCAGTACTACGGCTTGGTGCTGCTCAACCGCTCCGCGCTGCTGCCGACACGTGATCAGGTCGTCGCCGCGGAACACGCCGTCGCGGATGCGCGAGCGACCTACGGCGACACCCTCGAGATCCTCTATGTCGTCGCGGATTATCACGAGTCGTACCCGAAGCCGTGCATGCACGGCTGGGGACGCAGACACCTCGTCATTGCTCCTGACGGGCGGGTGCTGCCCTGCCCGGCGGCAGCGCAGATCGTCGGGCTCGGCATCGACACTGTGCGCGAACGCCCGCTGGACGAGATCTGGCACCACTCCCCCGCATTCATCCGGTTTCGCGGATACGACTGGATGTCCGAGCCGTGCCGCGGCTGCCCGCGCAAGGAGATCGACTTCGGCGGCTGCCGCTGCCAGGCCTTCCAGCTCACCGGCGACGCGTCCCGAGCAGACCCGGTATGCCAACTGTCACCCGATAACCACCTCGTCGAAGCTGCTCTCCAGGTGGTTGCGCCGCCGCGTCAGCCGTTGCACCCCCGGTCGAATCCATCGATTATGTGAACGTGGGATCCCGACTCGAGCACCAGTCGGTGGACCACCGCCTCAACGTTGAGCGGGCCGCCACGTTGCACCGCATCGCGTCGCTGACCCGCCAGTTCGACGCCATCATCGAGTCTTCCGCGTTGACCACCAATGACGACGAACACGATCCCGAGGGGGCAACCGTCGCGTTCGAACGAGCGCAGGTCGGTGCGCTGCTGGCCGGGGCGAAAAAGCACCTGGTGGCTGTCGATCGAGCGGTCACACGATTCCTCGATGGCAGCTACGGCCTGTGTGAGCGGTGCGGGCAGGCTATCGCCCAAGAGCGACTGGCCGCGCTTCCAGCGGTCGCAACGTGCATTGGCTGCACCACTCGTGTCCGACGATGATCGGCACGCCCACCGCTGTCAAGATCGGGCGTAGTAGGCGTACCAGTCCCGGCTCGACGGGCTGAAGTAATGCTCAGCGGCGACTTTCTCGCCGGGAAAGAGCCGGAGGGCTTCTGGTGGGCCGTTGAGCGTGGGATGAAAGTAGGCTCCACTAACCCAGTTCGGGTTGATATCCAGTTCCATCCCGCGCACTACGCCACTAGCCTGCAGGATCTGCCCGAGACTGCACACCGAAAGGGCGGGTCCACCAACGTAGATTTCGCCACCATCGGCGGTGACACCGAAGCCCGAGCGATGAATGAACGCGACCTGCCCCACCGTGCTACCCCACTCGGCGGTGCCGCCACTTCGGCAGCTCGGATTGACCTGTCCGTCGTCGACCAAGGGCACGAGATTCTGCCGGACACTGGCCACGTCCGGGGTCATCCGCACCTCGCGATTCCAGGCGCCGACGGTGGCCGTGCCATCGGTGCGCAGCACCAGGCTGGCGGCGCCGTCCAGCAGCGGTCGCACCGTGCGGCCCTGGCTGTAGTAGCCGCCGTGGCTGGCGCCGTTGAGGCGGAACCCACCGTTGAACGCGGCGACCACGGTGCGGCCCTCGGCGGGAGTCAG
>JAICHZ010000122.1 GCA_025924655.1 Pseudonocardiaceae bacterium
GCTCGGTTTATCGCCTGCTCCGACGGGTAGGAATCTCGCAACGGCACATCGCGGCCTTGACCGGGCAGTCCCAGTCCGAGGTCTCGGAGATCCTCAAGGGTCGCCAGGTCATGGCCTACGACGTGCTAGCGCGGATCTCCGGCGGTCTGGGTATCCCGCGGGGGTACATGGGTCTGGCTTATGACCCGGCGACGGCGACGAGCATGGTCGGGCCGTCCGATCATGCGCTGGCGGAGGAGGACGAGTCGGTGAAGCGCCGGAAGCTCCTGGCGCATGGAGCTGCCGTGATGTTCGGCACCGCAGTGCTGGGGGCCGACCGCGGGCAATGGCTGCCCAGCCCTGCCCAGACGCCCGCGCCGAGCAACATCGGCATGGCGGACGTCAAGCAGGTTGAGGCAGCCACCAGAGCCATGCGGGCTCTGGATTACCAGTTCGGCGGCGGCGCGTGTCGAGACGCGGTCGTCGCCCAGCTGTCGTGGGCACAGCGTCTGTTGGGCTCATCCGGTACGGAAGCAGTGCGCCTGCAACTGTTCCGGGCGCTGGCCGACCTGCAGAACCTGGCTGGCTGGACGACTTTCGACGTGGGACTGCTGGACTCCTCGCGCAACCACTTCGCCATCGCTTTGGAATTCGCCAAGCAGTCCGGCGACTCGGGCCTGATGTCGAACATCATGTACCGGATCGGCCGGGTGTATCTGCATCATGGAGATGCCAACGACGCCCTGAAGTGGTTCCAGCTGGGCCAGATCGCCGCGCAGGACTCCGGATCGGAGCTGGCCGTCGCGGTGCTGTGCGGCAACGAGGCATGGGCGTACGCGATGATGGGCGACGACGTGCAGGCCAAGAAGCTGCTCGGCCGCTCCCGCGACGAGCTGGCCAGAGCGAATCCGGACGACACACCCGACTGGGCCAGGTTCTACAACGACACCGATATGTACGCGATGATCGGGACGGTCCACAACGAACTTGCGGCTTACGATCCGCGTCATGCGGCTGTCGCCATCCCCGCGTTCGGCCAGGCCTTGGCCCGCTACGACGACTCGATGGGCCGCAGCCAGGCGTTCAACCTCACCATGCTGGCGACCAGCTACCTGCGTCAAGGCGATGTCGACCACGGTATCCAGGTCGGTCGCCGGGCCCTGCTGGCGGCGTCGGCGGTGAAGTCGAAGCGCGTCACCGATCGGCTCAAGCCGTTGGAGATCGAAGCGGCTCGAAGGTCCACCAACCCGGACTCCCGTGACCTTGCGCACCTGATCCGGCAACAACGAAGCATGTGATGAAGCCCACCGGAACGGTGCTGACCAGGGCGCGCCGCGACGAGCGGCTCACCACGGCGCTCCGCGCGGTGTGCGGTGAGCTAGGCCTGAATCCGGCCGGGGCGCGACTGCTGCGCAATGACAACAACGCGGTGTTCCAGCTGGCCCGGGACCCGGTCGTGGTCAGATTGGTCACGTTGCCGTCCTACGTACCGCGCGCCAACCTGGTGGTGACCGCGGCGACCGTCTTCGCCGAGCATGACGTGCCCGCGATCCGATTGCTACCCGGTGTCCGCCAGCCGGTCCGGGTCGGTGAACACGTTGCCACCGTATGGCAGTCGGTGCCGCCGGTCGGCCCAGTGCCGGGCGGCGCGGATCTGGCCAACCTGTTGCGGGCAGTGCACGCGGTGCCGTTGCCCTGCCGGGCGTTGCCGTCCTGGGATCCACTCACCGATTTCGACAATCGAGTGCGGCACACCACCACGATGGCCGCCGCTGACCGCGACTTCCTGCTGTGCCGCAGCGCTGAGCTGGCCGCTGCAGTCGCCGAAGTACGGTTCGCGCTGCCTCCTGCGGTTGTGCACGGTGACGCGCATGTAGGCAACATCATTCCTGGGCCGGACCGCCCGGTGCTGTGCGACTTCGACTCGTGCGCAGTCGGCCCGCCGGAGTGGGATCTGACCCCGGTCGCGGTGAGCCGGGTACGGTTGGGCAAGCCCGCCGCGCACCAGCGCGACTTCATCAAAACCTACGGGTTCGATGTGCGGGACTGGGACGGCTTCGAGATATTGCACGGTATTCGCGATCTCAAGCTGATCGCCGGGGTATTCCCCCGGGCCACGTCCTCCCCAGCCGTGCTGGCGGAGTTCGACCGGCGGATGGCCAGCCTGCGGGCCGGCCGGCTGTCCGACCGATGGCGGACCGTCCGGCGCTGAAAGGGTGTGTTGATCTACCAGGGCGTCTACTGTCGATTCCTGTGTCGCCGGGTCCCCCATCGGTGGCGGGAGCGCTGGCCCCGTCCCGAATCGCGAGTAACCGACTGTGCCACTCTGGTGATCTGGCGCCAATAAACGGTGCAACACCTACCGCCCTGGCACTCACCAATGGCCCAGCACTCACGATCTCGCATGCGCGGTCGCTGCGCGCGCTCCCACTGCATCTGCTGCGCACATCGAGCTGGGCGGACCAGTGGCCCGTTCGGCTGGACGCCACCGAGCTCGCCACCCTGCTGAGCACCTTGCGGGCCGGTTCGGACGCCGCGTCGGCCCGTCTCGCAGAAAACGCGATCGGGTACGCCACTGGCTCGACAGGTGGACTAGCTGGTCCCCATTTCGGCAGCCGGCCGCCGAAGTCACCGCACGACGTGGTGGCGGCGCTGCACCGGATCCTGACTCGGTCGCGGTTTCTCAAGGGTTCACGCTCATGTTTTCCGCTGGACACCGCGGTGGCACAGATGCTTCCGTTCGTCCAAGCCCGGCAACCGATCACAGTCCTGACCATCGGTTTCCCGTTCAAGCAGCACGACAACGGACTCAAAGCTGCCGGTCCCTGGCCCGACCTGGCCGAGCTGGGTGCGCTGCTACGCCTCAAGGAGCTCCACGATGCCGTCGCGGCCGTGTATCCGCCCGGCCTGCGGTTGGTGGTACTCAACGACGGTGGGTACTCGCGCCCGCGCGGCTGGTCGGAGATGCGGCGCTACCGGCGGCAGCTGCGACATTATGCCCAGCTGATCGGGCTCGACGATGCCGCACGGTTCTGCGACCAGTCCTGCTTCGTGGCCCAGTTGCTGGGTGCGCGCGGCTGGGCTCGCCGCGAGCAGTACCGTCGCAGGTTCCGCGAACTGATCACCGTGCTGGCTGGCAACCCACGTCCGCTGGACAGCGCCACCGGGGTCGACCAGCGACTCGTCGAGAAACTGCCGGGCGCGCTGCTGGCCAACGTCCCGTCGTTCCACGACATCCTGTCCTCGCTGGTCTACTCAGTACCGGTGCCCGCTCGGGCCGGGGTCGAACCGCGCCGGTGGGCATGTGAGGTGCTCGCCTGGCCCGACTCCTTTGGTGCGCCGGAGCTGTCGCCGGAGGTCACCTCGGCTCGGCGCGAGGTGCTTGGCTGCGCCTGGCAGGACACCGTGAACTTTCTTGCGGCCTCGCTGGCCGATGCCGCCGTCGGAGTCGCCCGGCGTTTTCCTCCGCATGTCCGGCTCGCCACCGTGGCCTCCCGGCCAGGTTGCAGTGGGTTCTCCTACCTCGGTGGCTCCACCCTGTTGCCGTGGCACGGCACCGGATGTCTGGACGGCCGGGGGTTGCTGTGCGCCGAGTTCTTGGTGAGTCTGGACCATCGCAACTTCCTTCCGGTTTACTCCGACCTCATCGGCGATGACCAGCCACTGCTCATGGTTCCCTTCGCCCGGACCCAGTACACCCAAGGCCGCCGCCGAGTGGACCCCACCCTCCTCACCACCGCCCGCCTCCGGCACCGCTGATCCGTCTCACTCAACCCGCCCGTATCCCGCATTCAGCGGGCTCAGCGGGGCTATCGGAGCGGTTTTTACCCCGCCGAGCCCGCTGAATGCGGGTTGGCGGGTAACGGCGAGGGGCGGCCGGGCGATTGGTAGGCAACCGGACTAACCGAGGCGGTGCATATGGGGGTAGGGCGGCGGCAGGTCGCGGCGCGGGAGGCCGCTTTCCTGGACGAGCTGGTGGACGCGCAACTGGAGTTCATCGGCCAGTTGCCGATGCACCGGCGCGAGGAGCTCGCCGAGGCGCTCGCCCTACTGGTGATGCTCGCCCAGGACCACCGGTACCGCGCCCAGGGCTGGATCAGCCGTCGCGAGCTGCGACACCGCATCGGTCGAGCGCTTGCCGGCCTTGACGCACTGCTGCAGGTCCCCGGCACCGCCGCCGCTGTGCTACCCCGGCGATGACCAGAGCGAGCTGCTGACGCTTTTGCGCACACGTTGGGTATTGCGTACCCCGACGTTAGCCTCACGACATGGGGTCCTACCTGCAGTACCTGTCGGAGAACTCCACCGAACTGGTCTTCTACGCCCAGCAGCACTTCCTGCTGGTGGGCTACTCGGTGGCGTTGGCCAGCGTGATCTCGCTGGTGCTAGCGCTGGTGCTGCACACCAACCAGCTCACCCCACCGTCGTGGCGGCGCAGCCTGCAGGTGGGCAGCCGGGAGACCGCACTGCTGTTCGCGTCGGCCGCGCTGACCGTCCCATCGCTGGCGCTGTTCGGCATGCTGCAGCCACTGCTCGGGCTCGGGGTCACCCCGAGCATCGTCGCGTTGACCCTGTACGCGGTCTATCCGGTGCTGCGCAATACCTTGGCCGGGCTGTCCGGGGTGGACCCCGCCATCCTGGAAGCAGCCCGCGGCGTCGGAATGGGACCGGTACGCCGGATGCTGCGGGTGCAGCTACCACTGGCCTGGCCGGTAATCATTTCCGGGATCCGGGTCGCGGTGCTGATCGTGATCTCGATCGCCGTGGTTGCGGCCGTCATCAACGGCCCCGGCTTCGGCAAGCCGCTGCAGGACGGCTTGGCCCGGCTCGGCTCCGTGAACTCCTTCAACGAGGTCATCACCGGCACGCTGGGATGCCTGCTGGTAGCGGCCGGCTACGAGATCGTGTTCGTGGTCGTCCGGCGGCTGACCACCCCGAGGGGGATCCGTGTCTGACGCCGGGCAGTCCCCGATGATCGCGCTGGAAGGCGTCAGCAAGACCTACCCGAAGCAGTCGAAGCCGGCCGTGGCCGAGCTGAACCTGCAGGTTCCCGAGGGCGCCATCGTGACGCTCATCGGGCCGTCCGGGTGCGGCAAGACGACCATCCTGAAAATGATGAACCGGCTCATCGAGCCGACCACCGGGCGGATCCTGCTCGCCGGCGAGGACGTCACCGACGTCAACGCCGACCAGCTGCGCAGGCGGATCGGCTATGTGATCCAGCAGGTGGGGTTGTTTCCGCACCTGACTATCGCGGACAACATCGCGGTGGTGCCCAAGATGCTGGGCTGGGACAAGCGCCGGGTCGCCAGCCGGGTCGACGAACTGCTGCACCTGGTCGGGATGGAGCCTGACGACTTTCGGGACCGCTATCCGCGGCAGCTCTCCGGCGGGCAGCAGCAACGCGTCGGGGTAGCCCGTGGGCTGGCGGCCGACCCCCCGGTGATGCTGATGGACGAGCCTTTCGGGGCCATCGACCCGATCACCCGGGAGCGGTTGCAGGACGAGTTCCTCGAGGTGCAACGCCAGGTTGCGAAGACGATTTGTTTCGTCACCCACGATCTGACCGAAGCCGTGAAGCTAGGCGATCGGATCGCGGTGTTCGCTGCTCGCGGGCGGTTGGCGCAGTACGACACTCCCAGCGAGGTGCTCGCCCATCCCGCCGACGCCTTCGTCGCCGAGTTCGTCGGCAGCGGTGCCGCCGTCCGCCGGCTGTCCCTGCTGCAGATCAGCCAGCTAGAGCTGGCGCAGATCGTGATCTCCGGTGCCGGCGCCGCGCCGAAGGACCAACCAGTACTGTCGGTGGACGGCGCGGGTCGCCCATCGGCCTGGCACCATGTGCCCGGATCCGAACGACCTCCGGCGCTGGTCACGGTGCCGCTGTCAGGCACTGTCTATGACGCCGTCGACGTCATGCTCGACGGGCGCGCCCCGGTGGTCGTGGTGGTTGACGACGACGGGCGTCCTCGAGGCGCGCTGCGGTGGGACGCGCTGGTGGCCGATCTTCGCCCCAACGGGCAGCTGCGATGACAGCGGCTGCACCGGCCCGTGCGCCGGGCTGGATCCGGCGTAACCGCGACCTGGTCGCCACGCCGGTGATCGTGGTCGTCGGGTTGGCTGTCGTGCTGGTCTACACCGCGAATCGGCAACTGGACAGCGTCGAGCAACGGGCGTTGGATCCGTCCTACCTGTGGGCCAAGTTCGGCGAACATATCTGGCTCACGGTGGCATCCACCGTGGTGGTGATCATCTTTGCGCTGTCGTTGGGAATCGCGCTGAGCCGCCCGGCGGCGGCCCGAATCCGTACCGGGACGCTCGCGTTCGGCGGCTTCATGCAGGCGCTGCCAGCCTACGGTGTGATCATCCTGCTGGCCTTCCTGCTCGGCTTCGGCACCACGACGGCGATCATCGCTCTGGTCCTGGCGTCGTTCCTGCCGGTGCTCACGAACACGGTGGTGGGGCTGCTGCAGGTCGATCCCGCGCTCATCGAGGCCGCCCGCGGCATGGGAATGTCGGCGAAGCAGACCCTGCTGCGGGTGGAGATCCCGCTCGCGGTGCCGGTGATGGTGGCCGGCATCCGAGTGGCGCTGGTGCTCAACGTCGGCACCGCCACCCTCGCCACCTTCATCGGCGCGGGCGGCCTCGGCGAACCCATCAGCAGCATGCTCTACCTCGGCCGCGGGCAAGCGGTGTTGGTCGCCTCGGCCATCGTGGCGGCGTTGGCGCTGGTGATCGATTGGCTGGCCGGCGTCGCCGAACGACTCGTCAGCGGCCGGCTCGGGTGAGCCGCCTAGCTGCCATTGTCCCGACCGTTTCGGCGGCCGCTTTAACGGTTCTGGCGGCCGCCGCGCTGCTCGCCGGCTGCGGTGGGCTGACCAGGAGTGGTCCGCCGGCGAAGGCCGGCAGCCTGGCCCAGCAGGTCAATCTTCAGGGCCAGTCCTACTCCGTGGGCGGCAAGCTGGCCGACGAGCAGCAGGTGCTGTGCCAGATAGCGATCGCTGTGCTGGAGTCGGTCAACGCCACGGCCACCGACCAATGCAATATCGGCGGCACCGACGCGACCCGCCAGGCGCTGCTCGGCGGTGATATCGACCTGTACTGGGAGTACACCGGTACCGCCTGGGTCACCTTTCTGGGTCGAAAGCCGATCCAGGACAGCCAGGCGCAGTACGAGGCGGTCAAGCAACAGGACTTGGCCCGTAACAACATCGTCTGGCTCGCGCCGACCCCGTTCAACAACACCTATGCCTTCGCCATCAAAACGCAGCGCGCGCAGCAACTCGGGCTGCGGACACTGTCAGATATGGCCGCATACCTCCGATCGGGCCAACCCGGCAATCTTTGCATCGATCCCGAGTACCAGAACCGCGACGACGGATTCCCCGGCCTGCAACGCACCTACGGCTTCGAAGTCCCGGCGGGCCGGCTCAAGGTGCTGCAGGCTGGACCCATCTACCAGGCCACCGCCGACCAGAAGGAGTGTTTGTTCGGGGAGGTGTACACCACCGACGGTCGCATCCCCGAACTCGGACTGACGGTGTTGGCCGATGACAAGCTGTACCACCCCCTGTACAACGCGGCGCCCACCATGCGCAAGCAGATCTACGACCGCAATCCGAACATCGCCAAGGCGTTCGCCCCGATCTCCGCGGCGCTGACCAATGAGGTGATGGCTGAGCTGAACCGGCAGCGGTCCGCGGAGGGCAGGTCGCCACGCCGGGTTGCCCGCGACTGGCTCGGGCAGCACGGCTTCATCGCCCCTGGGTCGTGATCGTCGTGTCACCGGCCGGGAGTCGCGCAGACTGTCGGTCCCGGGACATAGGCTGACGCCGTGGACTCGACAGTGCTGCTGGACGCCGCTGTGGTCACCCGCTGCCGCCGCCGGGTGCACCTGGAGCACGATCCCGCGGTAGCCGGCACGTCGCGCGCGGCCCTGGACGCGACCACCGCGAGGCGGATCGCCGACGCCGCCACGCACCGCCGTTTCGTCGCCGACCGGCTGGCCGCATACCACCCCGCTGACTGGGCCGAGGTCTCGCCGGGTCTGCCTGCCGACCAGCGGTGCAGCGCCACCCTCGCCCTGCTCCTCGGAGGGGCACCATTCGTCTGGGGCGGCCTGCTGCTGGCGGATCCCGAGAGTGGCCGCCGGGGGGGTGTAGAGCTGCTGGTGCGCCACCACGGTGGTTACCTTCCAGTGATCGTCGTGCGGCACAAGGTGACCGACCCTGGTTCCGGGGCCCGCACCAGCTCGTTGGCTCAACCGGGGCTGGTCGGGACCGACCCGAAGCGCAAGGTGCGCCCGCAGTCCCGGGACCAGTTGCGGCTGGCGCATGTGGTGCGGCTGTTGCAGGCGGCCGGGTTGGCGACCCGTGGTCGGGCCACCGGTGGGGTGATCGGGCTGGAGGCTGACGTCGTGGTGTGGCACGACTTGGACGCCCCCACCTGGCCAGGTGGCCGGTCCGCGATGGCCGAGTACGACGCCCGGTTCGCCGACCGGCTCGCCGTCGCGCGCGCCGCCGCTACCGAGGAAGAGCCGCTGGCCCAGCCGTCCCGGATCACTGAGTGCCGGTCCTGCCCGTGGTGGCCGCTGTGCGGTCCGGCGCTGCGAGCTTCCCGGGACGTGAGCTTGGTGCTGCGCGGGGAGGATGCGGTGGCGCTACGAGCGGCCGGATTGTCCACCGTGGACGGGCTGGCCGCGCTAGACCCGGCGGGCGACCCGCCGGTGCCGATGGCCGGGATGTCATTCCGTGACGCGGTGCTGCTGGCTCGGGCCTGGCAGCGGGACCTCACGCTGGTGCGGCGCAACCGGCGCATCACCGTGCCGCGCGCCGACGTCGAGGTTGATGTGGACATGGAGAGCTTCGACGAGTCCGGGGCGTATCTGTGGGGCTGCCTGCTGTCGGGTTCCGACATCGGGATGCCGAGTGGTTATCGCGCTTTCGCCACCTGGGAACCGGTGCCGACGCCCGATGAAGCCCGGTCGTTCGCGGCGTTCTGGGCCTGGCTAACCGAGGTCCGCGCCCGCGCAGCCCAGCGCGGTCTGAGCTTTGCCGCCTACTGCTACAACGAGCAGGCCGAGAACCGCTGGATGTTCTCCTCGGCGGAACGCTTCGCTGGCGCCCCCGGCATCCCGACCGCCGCCGCGGTGCAGGAATTCGTCTCGTCAGGCCAATGGGTCGATCTATACGCGGTGGTCAGCGCTGAGTTCCTCTGCGCGCACGGCAAGGGGCTCAAGACGATCGCTCCGGCCGCCGGGTTCGGCTGGCACGATCCGGAAGCCAGCGGCGAGAACTCGATGCGCTGGTACTCCGACGCTGTCGGGCTGGGCGGCGCCCCACCGGACCTGACCCAGCGGGCCCGGCTGCTCACCTACAACGCCGACGACGTGGGCGCCACCCGGGCGTTGCGACTGTGGATGAGTTCCGAGCAGGTCAACGACGTGCCCTACGCCGGCGACCTCTGACCCGGCTCGGCGCACGCAGCGCTGCCCCGCGGTGATGACGCCATAGATTGCTGCTCGCTGATCCGCGCCTAATGTGGTTACGGTATGCCACGATGGCATTCAACACAGCGTGAGGGGGAAGGCGCATGTTCGTGCGGCGGATCGCGGTGATCGGTTCCGGGTATGTGGGCCTGACGACCGGTGCCTGCCTTGCCTCGCTGGGGCATCGAGTGGTGTGCGCCGATGTGGACGAGCGCAAGGTGGCCCGGTTGGCCGCCGGGGAGGTGCCGATCCTGGAGCCAGGGCTGCCCGACCTGGTGGCGCAGGGCCTGGCCGCGGGTCGGCTGCGGTTCGTGGTGGGAGCCGCAGCCGCGGTCGCCGATGCCGAGGTGGTGTTCCTGTGCGTGCCCACTCCGATGGGCGACGGCGGTGCAGCGGATCTCTCGGCGGTGGAGGCGGTGGCGGCCGAGGTGCACGCACTGCTACCGGCGGGCTGCGTGGTGGTCAACAAATCGACCGTTCCGGTAGGCACCGCGGCACGCACCGCGCAGTTGCTGGGCCGCCCAGACGTGGCCGTGGTCAGCAATCCGGAGTTCCTGCGGGAAGGCTCGGCGGTCGAGGACTTCCTCAACCCCGACCGCATCGTGGTGGGCTGCGACGCGCAAGACGCCGCCGAACGGGTGGCGGCGCTGTATGCCCGGCTGGGTGCCCCGACGGTGCTCACCGATGCGGCCAGCGCGGAGATGGTGAAGTACGCGGCGAACTGCTTCCTGGCGATGAAGCTGTCCTACGTCAACGCCATCGCGGAGTTGTGCGAGCGGTTCGGAGCCGACGTGCTCGATGTCACCGAGGGCATCGGTTACGACCGGCGGATCGGGCAGGCCTTCCTGCAACCAGGCCC
>JAICHZ010000123.1 GCA_025924655.1 Pseudonocardiaceae bacterium
CCGTGAGCTTGAGGTCGCTCAGGAGCTGACCGCGGACAACGACGTCATGACCCTGACCATGTGCGTGAACTACGGCGGCCGCGCCGAGATCGCTGACGCTGCCCGCGAGGTGGCCCGCCTGGCGGCGCGCGGCGAGATCAACCCGGAGCGGGTCGACGAGCGGATGCTGGCCCGGTATCTCGATGAGCCGGACATGCCCGATGTCGACCTGTTCCTGCGACCGTCGGGTGAACAGCGCATCTCGAATTTCCTCATCTGGCAGGCTGCCTACGCCGAGCTGGTCTTCCAGGACGTCCTGTTCCCCGACCTGGACCGCCGCGATCTATGGCGGGCCTGTGAGGTCTACGCAGCCCGAGACCGCCGGTTCGGTAGCGCTGCGGAGACCACAACACCCAGGAGGACCATCCGATGAGCCACGACGAGGGTGCCGCCGCCGCCCGGGAACTGCTCGACGCCGCTCGAACAGCGTTGGAGCGCTACCAGGACGTCAAGGTCGACGACGACGGCTCCCTGACCTTCCAGCACGCCGACGTGCCGTGCGCGGTACAGGCGGTGGAACTCGCCGAGGGATTGGCGATGCTCAGTTTGACCTGCGTGGTCGCCTGGGACGTTCCCGACGACGGCGAGCTGGCCGAGCGAGTCGCCAGCCGGGCGGGGCAGGGCTTGTTCGGCACCTTGGGGCTGGTCCGTACCGAGCGTGGCGCGGATGTGACGCTGCGCTACGCATTCCCGGCTGCCGGTCTGGACACCATGCCGCTGGGCACGCTGCTCATGCTCGTGGTGTCCGCGGCCTCGCAGGTACGTGGCGAGCTGCTGCCTGCCTGATGGCCGCCCCATCACGCGCGCGGGCGATCGAGCAGCGCCGGATTACCTCGCTGGAGGTGTTATGCGGAGTGCTGGTACTCGCGTTGCTGGCGCAAGGACCGCTGATCCGGATGCTCGACATCCCGGCCGTGCGTACCGGTGCCACGGTTTTCGTGGCGATCTGCGTGCAGGCGATGCCGTTTCTGGTGCTGGGAGTGCTGATCAGCGGGCTGATCGCGGCGTTCGTGTCACCGCTGGCGTTGCGCCGGGTGCTGCCGCGCACGACCACAGCCGCGGTACCGGTCGCCGGATTGGCCGGGATGGCGCTACCGGGATGCGAGTGCGCGTCGGTGCCGGTGTCGCGGCGCCTGATGCAACAAGGGGTGCCGCCCGCTGCGGCGCTGGCGTTCCTGCTGGCCGCGCCCGCCGTCAACCCCGTGGTACTGGTGGCTACCGCGGTGGCCTTCCCCGGTGAGCCCCGGATGGTGGCGGCCCGGTTCCTGGGCTCGATGGCCACCGCACTGGTGATGGGTTGGCTATGGGCGCGTTTCGGTCGTCCGGAGTGGATCGCGCAACGGGCGCTGTGCCGCACCGAGCGCATGCCCGGTCGCAGTGCCTTCGCGGTGTTCACCGAGACCGCCCGGCATGACATGGTCTCCTCGGGAGGGTTCCTGGTGCTCGGTGGCCTCACCGCAGCGGTACTCAATGTTCTGGTGCCCGCATCGACGATGGCGTCGCTGACCGGCAACGCGCTGCTCGGGATCCTGGTGATGGCGCTGCTGGCTGTCGTGCTCGCGTTGTGCAGCGAGGCTGACGCATTCGTCGCCGCGTCGCTGACGGCGGTACCGCTGCTGCCCCGGCTGGTGTTTTTGGTGGTGGGTCCGGCGGTGGACGTCAAGCTGGTGGCGTTGCAGGCGGGAGCGTTCGGGCGCGGCTTCGCCAGTCGCTTCGCTCCGGTGACGTTCGTAGTGGCGATCGCGTGCGGGGTGCTGGCCGGCGTGCTGCTGCTCGGCGGCGTGTCATGAGAAGGGAGACCCAGAACGTCCTGCTGGTGCTGCTCGGAGGCGCCCTATGCAAAATCGCGTACAACGGCAGCTTCTTGCGCTACGTCAAGCCTTCCCTGCTGCCCTTTCTGATCAGCGCAGGTGTGGTGATCCTGGGCCTCGGTTTGGTCTCCATCGGGCGTGACGTACGGGCTGGGCGCGGCGTGTCTGACCACCATGATCACGCCGGACGCAGCCCGTGGCTGCTGGTGCTGCCGGTGCTGGCGATCTTCCTGGTCGCGCCGCCGGCGCTTGGTGCGGACACCGTGTCGCGCTCGGCGCGGGCGGTCCCCCCGAAGCAGCCCGCCGTCGCCTTCCCGCCGCTGCCCGCTGGCCCGGCTCCCGCGCTGCGGATGAGTGACTTCGTCACCCGTGCGGTGTGGGACGACGCCGACAGCCTGCACGGTCGCCAGGTACGTCTGGTCGGTTTCGTCGTGCACGGCGCCCAGGACAGCACCTATCTCGGCCGGCTGGTGATGGCCTGCTGTGCAGCGGATGTGACACCGGTGAAGGTGCGCCTGGAGGGCTACCGCGGACTCGCGGTCCTGCCCCAGGACGGCTGGTTCGAGGTGCAAGGCCAGGTGATACCCGGCTCAGCGAGATCCAATACCCACTTCACCCCCACCCTCACCGTCTCAGAACTCCACCCAGTCCCAGCCCCCACCGAACCCTACGAGTTCTAACCCGCGCCCTCCGCGAGCGCAGTCTGGATGCAGACTGCGGTAAAAGTGGCCCGAATTAGCGCGTTCTGCATCCAGACTGCGGATAAAGGCGGTCAGGAAGGAGGGCAGTCGGGGCAGCGGCCGGAGATCTCGACCGTGTGGTCGATGTCGGTGAAGTTGTGGTCGTTGGCCACCTTCTCGGCCCACAGCTCCACGGTCGGGCCCTCGACCTCCACGGTGCGTCCGCACTGCCGGCACACCAGGTGGTGATGGTGATGCGCAGAGCAACGCCGGTAGAGCGCCTCGCCGCTGGTGGTGCGCAGCACGTCGATCTCACCGGCCTCGGCGAGGGTCTGCAGGGTGCGGTACACCGTGGTCAAGCCGATGCCTTCGCCGCGGTGTCGCAACTCCTCGTGGATCTCCTGGGCGGAGCGGAAGTCGTCGATGTCGTCGAGCAGCCTGGCCACTGCGGTCCGCTGCCGCGTAGAGCGCAGCGGCGCGACTGGACGCGACGCGGTCATTCCTCCTCCACGTGGGTCACGGCATCGAGCACGATGTGCGACAGGTGCTCGTCGACCAGCCGGTAGACGACCTCCCGGCCGTGCCGCTCGCCGTCCACCACCCCGGCGGACTTGAGCACCCGTAGGTGCTGGCTGATCAATGGTTGAGTGACCCCCAGCGCGTCGACCAGCTCGTGGACGCAGCGGCCGCTGTCGCGCAGCTGCAGCACGATGGCTATCCGCACCGGCGCGGACAGCGCCCGGAGCAGTTCACCGGCCGCCTCCAGGGTCGTTCGCGGACGGATCGCCGCCGGGCCGGGAACCGGCCGGCCGGGGGAATGCTCGTCGTCGACGGGCGGTTCCGGTACTGCGTCTGCGGTGACACCCGCCATACCGTCTCCCTCACTTCCCCCGCTCGATCCCGATGCCGGTTCGCCAGCCATGGTAAGCGCCGGGTCGCCCGGCACGACGTCACCCGCCCGGCGACTCGTTAACGTCACCCTCCCAGCACTACCGGAGGACCCGTGATCTTGATCTGCCGTTTTGCTGTCAAACCTGCGCAGGCAGAGGACTTTCTCACCAGCGCACGCCGGGCGCTGGCGTTGCTGACCGCGCAGCGGGGTTGCCTGGGTGGCCAGCTGGGCCGCTCCCCGGACGACACCACCCGGTGGGTACTGGTCGTGCAGTTCCAGTCGGTGGTCGCTTATCGCCGCACCCTGTCGGTGTTCGAGGTCCGCGAACACGTGGTGCCGCTGCTGTCCGAGGCGCTGACCGGCGAGCCCGGTGGCTACGAGGTGCTGGCCGCCGCCGAGGATGGTGCGGTGACCGATCACGCCAGCCTGCTTGCGCTTGACGCCGACCGGGGGTCCGGATCTGACGATCGCTAATGTGGGCACGCACTTACCACAACCGTCACTAGGAGATCCCCAGTGCCCGCGGATCGCATCGAAACCGTCGTCAGCCTGTGCAAGCGCCGTGGCTTCGTGTTCCCGAGTGGGGAGATCTACGGTGGGACCCGCTCCGCCTGGGACTATGGCCCGCTCGGCGTGGAACTCAAGGAGAACGTCAAGCGCCAGTGGTGGCGGTCAATGGTCACCGGCCGAGACGATGTCGTGGGTCTGGACTCGTCGGTGATCCTGCCCCGCGAGGTGTGGATCGCCTCGGGTCACGTGCAGGCCTTTCACGACCCACTGGTGGAGTGCCAGAGCTGCCACAAGCGGTTTCGGGCTGACCAGCTCGTCGAGGACTACGCCGAACGTACCGGCAAGGACGTGCTGGAGGACGACCTGTCGGAGGTCCCGTGCCCGAACTGCGGCACCCGCGGCCAATACACCGAGCCGCGCGAGTTCAACATGATGCTCAAGACGTACCTGGGTCCGGTGGAGTCCGAGGACGGCTTGTATTACCTGCGCCCAGAGACCGCGCAGGGCATTTTCATCAATTTCCAGAACGTCGTGACGTCGGCTCGTAAGAAGCCGCCGTTCGGTATCGGGCAGATCGGCAAGAGCTTCCGCAATGAGATCACGCCCGGCAACTTCATCTTCCGCACCCGTGAGTTCGAGCAGATGGAGATGGAGTTCTTCGTCGAGCCGGGCACTGACGAGCAGTGGCACCAATACTGGATCGATACCCGCACCGACTGGTATGCCGACCTGGGCGTTAGCCGCGATAACTTGCGGCATTACGAGCACCCTAAGGAGAAGCTCTCGCATTATTCCAAGCGGACCGTGGACGTGGAGTATCGGTTCGGTTTCTCCTCGGGCCAGCAGTGGGGCGAGCTGGAGGGCATCGCCAACCGCACCGATTTCGACCTCACCACGCACTCCAACCACTCCGGGGTCGATCTGTCCTACTACGACCAGGCCACCGACTCCCGGTACCGCCCCTACGTGATCGAACCCGCGGCCGGCGTCGGTCGACCCATGATGGCGTTCCTGCTGGAGGCCTACGCGGAGGACGAGGCGCCCAACGCCAAGGGCGGGGTGGACCGTCGCGTGGTGCTGCGGCTGGACAAGCGGCTCGCCCCGATAAAGGCCGCGGTGCTGCCGCTATCGCGCAACGCCGACCTGTCGCCCAAGGCCCGGGACGTCGCGGCGGCGCTGCGACGGCACTGGAATGTCGACTTCGACGACGCGGGTGCCATCGGTCGCCGCTACCGCCGCCAGGATGAGATCGGCACCCCGTTCTGCGTGACGGTGGACTTCGACTCGTTGACCGACCATGCGGTGACGGTGCGCGAGCGGGACACCATGGCTCAGCAGCGGGTTGCGATGGATCAGGTGGAGTCCTATCTCGCGGCTCGCCTGATCGGCTGCTGACTTCTGAGAGCATGATGGTATGGACACAACAAGTACTGAGGAAACGCGTCACCGCAGGCAAGCTGGCGACGCACTGCGCCGCTGGATCGAGCAGGGCCGTCCGGTGGGCGTGGTGCGGGTGCTGCAACGCCAAGGTTTCGGCACCGTCGCCACCGGACAACTTCTGGCCGGCACCGCCGACGGTGACCGGGCGGGTGCCCTGTTCGAGGGCACCATGGACACCGTCGCGCTGCCGTTGCTGAGTTCCGCGGTGTCGACGCCCGGCACGGCCAAAGGCCACGTCACTGAGATCAACGCGCTGGACGCCGGTCTCGCCTGCGCCGGTGGCGCGCAACTGCTGGGCCATCCACTGCCCGCACCGGCCGCCGCTGCGTTGGGCGCTGCGCTCGCCGACGGTGAACCCTGCGCACTGGCCTCCACTGTCGATGGGTCGGCCGTGCTGGTGGCGGCCGGCGCTGGGCTGAAAGATGTCGTCGGCACGCTCGGCGGCCCGGACACCGACGACATAGCCCTGGCCAGGATGCGTGAGCTGGCCCGCATCGGTGCGACGGCCACCGAGCAGGGCGACGCCGCAGGCACCCCGGTACTGCTCGATGTGTGGGTGCCGGTTACCACGATGCTGATCGTCGGTCGCGGAGCGATCGGGACCGCCCTGGCGGCGCAATGTGAGCTGCTGGGTTGGGCGGTGCGCGTCGAAACCGAGTTGGAACCCGCGATCGTCGCTGCAAAGGAGTTCACCTCCGTCGACGTGCTGGCACTGCTGGATCATGGGCCGGCGTTCGACGCCGTGCTGGTGGAGCTGCTGCGATCAGGGCGTGGTTTCTGTGGCGCGCTGGGATCGCGGCACACCCAGGAAGTTCGGCGCCGGCGGCTACGCGACGCCGGGATCACCGAAGAGGAGCTGGCGCGGCTGCATGGACCGATGGGCCTGGACGTGGGTGCGGCCCGCCCGGCGGAGACGGCGGTGTCCGTGGTCGCGGAGGTTCTCGCGGTGCGGCGGGGCCGCTCCGGTGGACCACTATCCGCCGCGGCGGGTCGCATCGGTGGGTGATCGGCCTATCCGATCCGCGCTGCTCCGGCTGATCCTGGGCGCGGTACTGGTCGGTGTGCTGATCATCGGTGGCACGGGGTTCCGGGTGTGGCAGGTGGCTCGGGTCGATGACCGGGCGAAAGCTGACGTTGTGATCGTGCTGGGCGCGGCGCAGTACGACGGGACACCGTCGGCGGTGCTGGGATCCCGGCTCGACCACGCCGCGCGGCTGTGGCGCGACGGGGTGGCACCAGTGATCGTCACAGTCGGTGGTCGCCGGGACGGCGACAACTACACCGAGGCGCAGGCCGGGCGCAAATACCTGACCTCCTACGGGATCCCGCCTGGCGCCGTGGTGCCGATCGATGAGGGCCGCGACACCCTGGAGAGCCTGCGCGCGGTGGCCGGTCGGGCAGCGGTCGCAGGCTGGCACACCGCGGTGATCGTCAGCGATCCCTGGCACTCATTGCGGTCTCGTACGATGTCAGACGACCTAGGATTGACTGCCTGGACCTCGCCGACCCGAAGCGGTCCGATTGTGGCGACCCGCACCATCCAGGCCCGCTACATCGTCCGGGAGAGCGCCGCGCTGCTGGACTACCGGTTGACGCACGCCCCGGCCGAGTCCTACGGCACTGATCTGGGATGACCGCGGTGAGCTGTCCCTACACCGAACAGGACTGGGCGCGGCTGCTTCCCGAGTCGGCGAAGCGAGCTATCCTGCCCGGATCGCGCCCGGAGCGCCGCAGCCCGTTCGCCAGGGACCGCGCCCGGGTTCTGCACTCCGCGGCACTGCGCAGGCTTGCGGGCAAGACCCAGGTGGTCGGCCCGGGGGAGGGTGACGTTCCCAGGACCCGGCTGACCCATTCGCTGGAGGTCGCCCAGATCGGCCGAGGCATCGCCACCGAGCTGGGTTGCGATCCCGACGTGGTGGAGACCGCGGGTTTGGCACACGACATCGGCCATCCCCCGTTCGGCCATAACGGCGAGCAGGTGCTGAACGAGGTCGCCGCGCCGTGCGGTGGCTTTGAGGGCAACGCGCAAACGCTGCGAATCCTCACCCGGTTGGAGCCCAAGCTGCTCGATCCCGATACCGGACGCAGCCATGGGCTCAACCTCACCAGAGCATCGCTGGACGCCACCGTCAAATACCCCTGGCCGAGGGCCAACGGGGCAGGCAAGTTCGGCTTCTACGCCGACGATGCGGCGGTGTTCGGCTGGCTGCGAGACGGTGCGCCTGAGGGGCGGCGATGCCTGGAAGCACAGGTGATGGATTGGGCTGATGACGTCGCGTACTCGGTGCACGATGTAGAGGACGGAATCCTGGCCGGCCGCATCTCGCTGGACACCCTGGCTGATCCGGAGGAGCGGGCGCTGCTCGCGGAGCTCACCGCGAAACATTTCAGCGTGCTGCCCAGTGCTCGGTTGCAGGACGCGGCGGTGGGACTGCTGGCCCTTCCGGTGCTCGGCGCGTTGCGGCGATACGACGGCTCGCTGGCCGCCCAGGTCGCGTTGAAGGAGCTCACCAGCGAGCTGGTGGGACGATTCGTGTCCGCTGTGGTGTCGGCGACACTGGCCAAGTTCGGCCCCGCCCCGATGGGGCGTTACCAAGCCGACCTGGTGATACCAGACCAGGTGGCTGCCGAGGTGGCGCTGCTCAAGGCGGTGGCACTGCGTTTTGTGATGCGTGATCCCCGGAGGCTGGCCGTGCAGGCCCGGCAACGGGAACTGGTCGCCGAGCTGTGCGCGGTTTTGGTATCTCGGGCGCCGGAGCCGCTGGATCCGGCGCTGCTCCCGGCGTGGCATGACGCCGGGAGCGACAGCGCGCGGCTACGGGTCGTCGTCGATCAAGTGGGCGCCTTGACCGATGCGCAGGCGGTACGGTGGCACGCGGCGCTGCGCGCTGCGTGCTCACGAGGTCAGTAGACCATCGGATCGCCGGACAGCACACAGTCGCCGCACACGCCGCCGGTCGCGTTTGGTGCGGCCCGATAGATAAGGCAGCAACTGCGGCGACGAAACCGCCCGTCGGTCGACGCGGTGGCGGTGTCGCGCAGCGGCGGCTGGTCCAGCAGCAGCGACGTGATGACCCGCGCCCGGTTCGTCCAGGCCGGCTGACTAGCCGTGATCATCGATGCCGCGCCATTGACGGCAGACGCCACGTTGCCCCACAGGACCTGCGGGGATACCGACAACGCCATGGTGACCTCGACAAGGCCCCGAACCGGGCCGTCGAGAACCTGTCCGGCCAACCGGCGGGCCAGGCGCTCGGGGCGTGCGTCCTGATCGCTGGCATCGGCGTCAGCGTCTCGCTGCACTGACAGCGGGACTGCGCCGCCCAGGACGCGCTGCCACCACGTGCTGTCCAAGTCAACCTCCAGCAGCTCACCGGAGGTCACCGCGACGGCCAGTGCCGGCGAGATCAGTCGAGCGACCAGACCCAGGTGCGTGACGGAGGCGGCCACTCGCAGTTCGACACTCTCGGGTGCCTGACCGCTGGCGGTGGCCAGCCGGGAGCGGACCGCGGCCACCCGGTTCATCAGCACGTCCGGGTTCTCTACCAGCTCTTTCATCGCGTGCCACGGCTCGCGTGGGATGGAGCCCGGGTGGTGTGTCTGCACGGCGAAAAACGGTCCGAAGGCGGCGAGATCACCTACCACGGCATCGGCCACCGCAACCTCCCCGGCTGCGCCGTGCCGGGCGGCGCTCACCCGCCGGCCGGGATTTGCTCGACCGGCACCGATTTATGATGCGAATGGAGCAGCCGTTCGGCCAGCGGAGCGAAGACCAGCCCAATCGTTGTCCAAAGAATCAGCTGCGCAGCCACGGAGTACAGCCGGAAATCGAACAGCACGTCGGCGGGAAAGCCTGGGTAGATGATCGTGCCGCCCGGGTTGGTCAGCGGCAGTGGTGTTTCGGTGGCGTGACCCAGCGGCGGCAGGATTGCCATTACTATGCCGATCGCGACGACGAACGTCGTAGCCGCGAGCACGCTGGCATTCCAATTCCCGAACCGCTTGCTCAACCGCTGACCCAGCCACACCGCCGCGACGAGAAACAGCACCGAACACAACACCATCAGCAGGTAGAGTCCGCCGCGATCCTTGATCGTGTCGGGGTTCCCGATCGCAGGCGGATTCGCCGGATACTTCACAAACGGCACCAGATACACAGCGAGGAAACCACCCGCCGCGACCAGCAGTGCCAGGGCGCGAGGCTGGAGATTGCCGACGCGGCCCAGGCACACCGCGTAGGCGACGGCGAACAGCGCGCCCACCGCTACGCCGAAGAAGATCATGCCGATGACGGCACCGAGGTTTGCCTGGATGGTGCGGCTGAAGATGTCTGCGCCAGCGGGTCCGGCGGACAGCCCGGCGGATTTGTCGAGCACCGCTTGGGCGGCGTCCCGACCGGTCTCGTAGTCAATGGCGGCCTGGATCTGGGGTTCGGCAAAGATCCGCGCGAACACGAAAGCCAGCAGGCCCGCCAGCGCGCCGACGACTACGCCCCGCAGCAGGAGTTTCGTTTCCATGCTCGGTTGGCCCTCTAGCCGGGTCAGTGGCAGGGGAAACCAAGGAGATGGCGGGCGTCGTGGACGAACTCGTGGAGGTGCATGTCGTTGGCGAACGCCGAGACCGCACCCTGGTCGACACCGATGAAGTAGTACAGCGCCAACGCGATGATCGCGGTGCCCGCCAGCCACAGCACCGCCTTGGACATGGGCAGCACAACCGGGGTGGGTCTGGCGGTGGGTGCGGGAATGATGGTCACGATGAGCCTCCTCAGGGATCCTGCGTCCCTTGCATTTAGTGGGGCGTCGTGACGGCGAAGTGTCTGAC
>JAICHZ010000124.1 GCA_025924655.1 Pseudonocardiaceae bacterium
CGAACCGTCCCGAGCTTCACCCCGAGCGTGGCGCCGATCTCCTCGTAAGACAGACCCTCTACGTCACAGAGTACGACAGCCGCGCGGAATTCTGGGGCGAGGTCGTCCAATGCCTGCTGCAGATCCGGATCGAGGTGGGTGGCAACGTAGACCTGCTCCGGACTCGGCCCACCGCCGACGAGCCGGTCGGTGTCCTCAGGCAGGCCCTCCATCCGCAGCCGGGCACGTCGACGCACCATGTCCAGGAACAGGTTGGTCGTGATCCGGTGGAGCCAGCCCTCGAACGTGCCGGGCTTGTAGGAGCCCAGACTGCGGAACACCCGGATGAACGTTTCCTGGGTGAGGTCCTCGGCGTCGTGCGGGTTGCCGGACAGGCGGTAGGCCAACCGGTAGACCCGATCGGCATGCTCCCGCACAACCTGATCCCATGACGGCGGTACCCATGCCTCGGCTGCCCGAGTTGCCTCGTCCTGCGTTCGGTCGAGGGAAATCGCCTGCCCAGGAGCAGCAGGACCGCGAAAGCGAGTCGGGGTAGCCATTGGCTGGGTCTCACACCTCCGGGTTGACGACAGGACGCCGGTCATAGGCACGCACGGGTACTGCAACGCGGAGATGGCGGCCGATGTTTCCGAGGTCTCCTCACGGATGCCCGGGCAGAAAATCCGGTAAACCGATCCACAACGAGACCCGCTCCTATGATGGTGGGCAAGCGTGTGACCTGAGTAAGGGGCAGTTAAGAAGATCCTAAGAGTAAGCCGGTCGCCAGACGGTTGCGCTGATCCGGCGCGGCGTCGCTCAGACGGCGCACACCGCGGCGCTACGCTGCGCAGCGTGAGGTCGACCGGCAGCCCAGGCGGACCGCCTGCCCTGTCTGGCAGTGCCGTGCGCGACTGTCTGGAAAGCTTCATTACCGAGGACGGGTTACTGGCCGCGGCCCGCGAGCGCGCCCAGGAATGGGGCTGTACTCCGATCGGACCGGCCAGCGGTGCCGCGCTGCGGTTTCTGGCCAGCGCACTCGCCGCCCGCGCGGTAGTCGAAATCGGTACTGACGCGGGCATCAGCGGACTGTGGCTGCTGCGGGGAATGGTTCCCGACGGGGTGCTCACCTCCATCGACGTCGAACCCGAGCACCAACGCGCCGCCCGGCAGACGTTCGCTGAGGCCGGTTTCCCACCGTCGCGCTATCGCCTGATCATGGGGCAACCTCTGGATGTGCTGCCCCGCCTCACCGACGGCGGCTACGACCTGGTCTTCGTCGACGCCTCCGAACCCGAGTACCCGCGCTATCTGGAGGCCGGTGTGCGGTTGCTCCGCCCCGGCGGGGTGATCGCCTTCGACAACGCCTTGCGCAGCGGCACGGTGGCCGATCCCGCATATCGCGACCCATCATGCACCACCCTGCGCGAGATCGGCGCCATGGTGCGCGACGACGAGACCCTCATCCCGCTGATGCTCCCGCTAGGTGGCGGTCTCCTGCTCGCCCTACGCACATAGCTAGTCGGCCCGGTCGCCCCGGTCGCCATTCGGAGCCGGATGGCGGTTCTGGGCACGCAGCGGTAGCCATTCGGAGCCGATTGGCGGTTTGCGGATCAGCGGCTGGCGACTGGTTTGGTTGCTGACAGGATGCTGTAGAACCACGCATCGCGGCGAAGCGCTTGATACTGACGTATCGAGGCGATCACATTGCCGTGCTGGACTTCCGATCGAACTCCCGTCGCGCGACCGAGCACCGCCAGCGGATAGGTCCAATAGGCCATGCGATACAACCGGCGTAGCGACGGGCGGGTGTGCGTGGTCACGTCATCGAGCCGGGGCTCGGCGAACCCGGCAGAGGCAAGGTGCTCCAGGTGCTCGCCGGGAGTGTCGATGTCCGGGACGGCCCAGCCGTCGAGCCATTCGTGCAGCAGCCGCTCGCCGGTCGAGTCCAGCGGACGGGCCGCGCGGACGAAGTCGGCAACGACCACCCGCCCACCGGGACGCAGCAGCCGGGCAGCCTCCCGGTAGAAGGCAACCTTGTGGGGCGCGTGGCACATGCTCTCCACTGCCCATACGACGTCGAACGACGCGTCCGGGAACGGCGTCGCGGTGAAGTCGGCCACTTCGAACTGCACACGGTCGGTCACGCCTCGCCGGATGGCGTTATCACGGGCCATCGCGGCTTGCCTGGCGGCCAACGTGATCCCAACCACTTCGGCGCCGCGCTCGGTGGCCAGCCACAGACTGCTGCCGCCGACGCCGCAGCCCGCATCCAAGACGCGCTCGCCGGGCTGAATCCGCACCCGGTCGGCCAGCACCCGATTCATGTTCTTCAAGGCATCGGTATGGCTGCGGGTGCTGTCATCGGTGTAGCCGAAGTGCACGGCCAGGTTGTCTTTGTTGAGCCACAGTATTCGATAGTCGAGCCAGGTCTCGTCGTAGTAGCCGACGATCGCCTCGGTGAGTGAGCCGGTCGTCTGCTGGGGGGACGGCTGCTCTGCGGCTGTCATGAGCGAATTGGACCACACTGCCGCGTCCCGGCGGCGGGGGCTTCAGCGGCGGCGCGCCAGCAGCACGGCCGCCAGCGGCCACAGCGCCTGGGCCGCGGCGAGTACCCGTTCGGACAGTCCGATCCGGGAACCCCCGCCGAAGTAGTCGATCCCGAACCAGCCGAGCAGCACGAGCAGGCCCGCGGCGGCAGACAGCCAGACAGCGGGACCGGGGGTTCCGCCGCGCCGCACCGCCAGCGCGGGCCACAGCGACAGCGCGGGGAAGGTCACCGTCGCCGCTACGACGTGGGCCGGCGAATCCCCGATGACCGGTAGCGGTAACGCGGCCAGCGCCACGGTGGCAGTCCCCCCGGTGGCGAGCAGCAGGCGACCCGGAGTAGCCGCCGGCGCCAGTCCAGCGGCTGTGATCACGTAGCACACGCCGACTCCGACAAGGGCCGTCGTCATGATCCACGGGTCGGTGGCGCCGCGACCGGCCAGCTCACTGATCGTCTGGCTCACCGGGTCGAAACCAGCCCGCTGGCGGGCTGCGGCGAGTTGCCAACCACCGATCAGGAGCACCGGAGCGCAGGCCGATGACAGCACAGCCCACCAGGGCACCCTTCGCACCGCGCCACGCTAGCTGATCGGCTTACTCCGCATGGGCTCCCTTGCCCAATACCACGACACCGCCGCCGCTGACCGTGTAGCGCTCCCGGTCTAAGCCGGCGTCCATGCCGACCTGGGCGCCGTCGGGAATCACCACGTTCTTGTCCAGGATCGCCCGGCGCACGATGGCACCCTTGCCGACCCGCACCCCGGGCATCAGCACGCTGCCCTCGACGTGGGCGCCAGCCTCGACGACGACGTCGCCGGATAGTACCGAGTGGCTCACATGGGCGGCGGAGACGATCGAACCCGCCCCCACGATCGACTCCTGAGCGCTACCGCCCTGCACGAACTTCGCCGGTGGCAATGGGGGCATCGCGGTGCGGATCGCCCACGCCTGGTTGTACAGGTTAAACACCGGATGCACCGACACGAGATCCATGTGCGCGTCGTAGTAGGCGTCCAGCGTGCCGACATCACGCCAGTACCCGCAGTCACGGTCGGTGGCGCCGGGCACCACGTTGTCGGCGAAGTCATAAACCGACGCTTCGCCACAATCCACCAGCATGGGGATCACATCGCCGCCCATGTCGTGATTGGAATCCTGGTTAGTGGCGTCGGCGCGTAGCGCGGAGACGAGCAACTTCGTAGTGAAGACATAGTTACCCATCGACGCGAAGGCCATCTCAGGGTCGTCCGGCGTGCCCGGTGGCCTCACCGGCTTTTCCAGAAACTCGGTGATCCGGCCGGAGACGTCAGCGCCGATACATCCGAAAGCGCTCGCCTGCTCCCGCGGTACCCGGATGCCGGCGACGGTCACGCCCGCACCGGTGGCGATGTGCTGCTCCACCATCTGCGACGGGTCCATCCGGTACACGTGATCGGCACCGAAGACAACGATGTATTCCGGCGCTTCGTCGTAGACGAGATTGAGCGATTGGAAGATCGCATCCGCACTGCCGGTGTACCACCGCGGGCCGAGCCGCTGCTGCGCCGGCACCGGGGTGATGTACTGCCCCAGCATCGACGACAGCCGCCACGCTGTCGTGATGTGCCGATCCAACGAGTGCGACTTGTATTGCGTGAGCACGCAGATCCGGATATATCCGGCATTGACCAAATTGGAGAGCACGAAGTCGATCAGCCGATAGTTGCCACCAAACGGCACGGCCGGCTTTGCCCGGTCCGCCGTCAGCGGCCACAACCGCTTTCCCTCACCGCCGGCGAGAACGATGCCCAGCACGTGCGGCTGTCCCTTCACAATTGGTCACCCTAGCCCCGGACGCACCGCTGAGCCACGTGAGATCCGTGCCCGGTCACTGAATGTTCATCGGTTAGCGAGCCGGCGTGCCAGCATCTCCAGCGCCTGGTCTGATTGCCGGCTTAACCCGTGAAGACGCTAGCGTGACACAGCGTGCGCATCGGAGTACTGACCCGGGAATACCCACCCGAGGTGTACGGCGGCGCCGGGGTGCACGTCAGCTACCTGGTGCCCGAGCTGCGGAAGCGGTGCGAGGTCGAGGTGCATTGCTTCGGCGGCCCCCGCCCGCAAGCCCACAACCACGCCGTGGCACCGGGGCTGGACAGGGCGAACCCGGCCTTGCAGACCTTGTCAGTGGACTTGGCGATGGCCGACGCGCTGGGCGGCGTGGATCTGGTGCACTCGCACACTTGGTATGCCAACATGGCCGGCCACCTGGCTCGGACCCTGCATGGCGTGCCGCACGTCGTCACAGCGCACTCATTGGAGCCCCGCCGGCCGTGGAAGGCCGAGCAGCTCGGCGGTGGTTACCGGGTGTCCTCCTGGGTGGAACGCACCGCCTACGAGCACGCCGACGCCATCATCGCGGTCAGCAATGGCATGCGTACCGACCTGTTGGACTGCTACCCCACTGTGCGCCCCGAGCGGGTGGACGTGGTGCGTAACGGCATCGACGCCGATCTTTACCGTCCGGTCCAGGAGACCGACGCGGTTCGCCGGCTCGGAGCCGACCCAGTGCGGCCGATCGTCGCCTTCGTGGGCAGGATCACCCGGCAGAAGGGAGTCGGGCACCTACTGGCGGCGGCTTATCATCTCGACCGCGGCGCCCAGTTGCTGTTATGTGCGGGCGCGCCGGACACCTCGGAGATCGAAGCCGAAACCCGCGCCGCGGTGGCGGAGCTGTCCGCGTCCAGGCCCGGGGTGATCTGGGTTCCGGACATGCTGTCCATCTCCGACATCCGGCAGGTGTTGTCGGCGGCCACTGTGTTCGCCTGCCCGTCGGTCTACGAGCCGCTGGGAATCGTCAACCTCGAGGCGATGGCCTGCGGTACCGCGGTAGTCGCGTCCGCGGTCGGGGGGATCCCAGAGGTTGTGGACCACGGCGTCACGGGCCTGTTGGTGCCCTACGACGAACAGGACCTGGAGGGCTTCCAGTGGCAGCTGGCGCAGGACATCAACGAGCTCCTGGCCGACCCGGACCGCGTCGCGGCGATGGGCCACGCCGGCCGTAAGCGCGCCATCACCGAGTTCTCCTGGTCAGCAGTCGCCGACCGCACCGTCGCCCTCTACCAACAACTCCTTTCCTAGCCGGCTTTCCACCGATATGGGGACATGTCGGGGTCGTCATAGCCCCGATATGTCCCCATATCGGGGTGGGCGCGAGGATGGGGTGGTGCTGGGGCGGATCGGGCAGGCTCGTGTGGTGCGGGTGTTCAGCCGGTTCGCTGCGGGGACGGTTGTTTCGACGGCATGCAGCCAGCTGACATTCGTCCTGCTGTTCGGCGTTGTCCAGGCCGGGGCAACGGTGTCTGGGGCGGCGGCATTTCTCGCGGGTGCGATACCCAACTTCGTCATCCACCGGTTCTGGACGTGGCGACGCTCCGGACCAGTGCAGATGCGCCGCGAACTGCTGCCCTACCTAGCAGTGATCACTTTCAGCGGCCTGGTCGCGACCGGCCTCACTACCGGCGTTGATCGCCTGGTCGGCGGCGTCCTGCAGGACCACGTGGTGCACACCGCAGTCATCGCGATCGTCTACAGCCTCAGCTATCTGCCGCTTTTCGTGCTCAAGTTCGCGTTGCTGGATCGGTTGGTGTTCGGTTGCGACGACGCTGCCCGGCGGCGCCGGGCCCGAGACTCCCGCGACCAGGTCCCGACCAGTACCCGGGCATAGCGCAGGCCGTAGACCAGGTTGTTGCCCTTTTTCGTCTTTCCGGCGGTGCGGCCCAGCATGGTCATGGGCTGCTCCAGCACCCGGTAGCCGTGCGAGATGACCCCGAGCAGTAGCTCGGAAGCCTGGTATTGAGCCTGCACCAGCGTGACGGCCGCGGTGACCTCAGCGCGCATGGCGCGAAAGCCGAACGAGGTGTCGGTGAGCCGCTGCCGGGTCAGCATGCTGGCCAGGGCCGCGAACACGCCCACGCCGAGGTGCCGCACCGGATCGGAGGTCTCCCGCCGACCCAGCGCCCGCGACCCGGTGACGAAATCGGCCTCATCGTCGATCAACGGCTGCAGCAGCAGCGGCAGCTCGGCCATGTCGTATTGACCGTCGGCGTCGGTGGTGACGACGTATTGTGCGCCGCCGCGCCGGGCCAGCGCGTAACCAAGCCGCAGCGATGCGCCCTGGCCACGGTTGCTCGGTAGCTCGCAGACTCGCGCGCCGTGCCGGCGGGCTACCTCAGCGGTGCCGTCGGTGCACCCGTCAACGATCACCAGGGTGTCCACCGGCACACCGCAGCTCATCGGTGGAACGGCAGCGAGCACCGCGCCGATGCAGCGCTGCTCATTGTAGGCAGCGATGACCACTACCACCGGGGCGAAAGTCACCTCGCCTTCGGTCCTGGCGAACTCGCGCACCGTCGCGGAATCCATTGCATCGGGGTACGGCTGCATCGGCGGGTTGAGCTTGCGCCGTGGGCCCGGCCTGCGCAGCGGGCCGGTGAAGGCGGTGACGCCCAACGCCCCCGCGATCGGCAGCAACACCAATCCGGGCAGCTGGTAGCGCCAGGAGAACTCGAAGGCCGCTGCGGTCAGCAGCACTGTGACGCCGAGACCGGACACCAGCAGGCTGGCAGCGCGAATTCCCGACCGGCGGGCGTTGCCGATCCCGAACCCGCCAAGCAGCCCAGCCAACAGCCCCAGCGCGAGCAACGGGCCCGGGGTGTACCCGACGGTGAGTTGGTAACCCCGGAGCAGCGCAGCCAGCGGCCGGTTGACGCCGATCGCCACGCCGCCGAACTGCAACGCCCGGGCGTCGACCCTGTCCTGCATCCCGAAATACGGGTAGGACGTCTGAAAGAACCACCGCTCCACCGGTACGTCGTTGACGTCGTCGACGCGTACCGGGCGGAAACCCTTCACGAAGTCCGTCAGGATCGCCGCGGCGAGATCGAGTGGCTGGTTGGCGAACACCGTGCGGGCGAAGGAGGCCTGCGTCGCGTCCATCGACTCGCCGGCAGGCAATGCGACGGTCATGGCCGGCGACGCGGGATTGTGTACGTAGTAGTCGACACCGAAGCGGTGATCAGGGGGCTCCACCGGGCACACGGCGCGTTCCGGAGTACCAGGCGAGAATTGCTCGCAGTCAGCGATGACCGCCGCGCGGCCGTAGAGCACACCGTCGCTGGCGCCGCTGATGCCCCAGACACCGGTGGTGATCCGGTAGTAACCGGCGTAACCGGTGAGCAGGATCGCGAAACCGGCGGCCATCGCGACCGCCCGCAACCCGATCTGGCGCCACCCGGTCCGGCTGGCCCACAGGGACCCGGCGACGATCAGGTAGGCCACTGCCGGGATCAGCATGGTGATTCCGACCAGTCGGACGATGACCGCGAGGCCGATCAGAACACCCGCGCTAGCAGCGTGCCACGGCCTGGGTAATCCGTGCCAGGTCAGTACCCAGATCAGGACCAGTAGTAGCGCCTGGAACCAGACGTCGGGCATGATGTTGTGCTCGATTTGTACCTGGTAGGCGTCGAGTAGCACCGGGGCGGTCGCCAGCGCGGCCAGCCAGCGCCGGGCCCCGTGCCGCAGCAACAACTGGTAGATCGTCACCGCGATGCCCAGCCCGAGCAGATGCTGTACGACGGCGACCGTACGCAGGCCGCCTAACGGAAGCAGAAGCTTCAGGATGAGGTCGTAGCCGATCGGCCGCAGCATGTCCGGACGCAGGTCATAAAGGTTGTCCAGGTAGCTGAACGAGTCGATGTAGAGGATCGCGGGCTGGTACGCCAGTACGGTGAGCACACGTAAGCTGGCACCGATCACCAGCACCACCAACAGCATCCAGTGCAGGCGCAACCACCGCGGCGCCCGGGAGGCGACCATGAGGGCACCAGAGTCTGAGGCGCCGGTCTCCGGTCGGGCTAGCAGTCCGGTCACCGCTGCGGTCCGCCTGCCGTGGCTGCGGCGGCGACCATGAAGTCGTTCCACACCGTGGTCAGCCCGTTCACCAGCGACACCGACGGCCGGTAGCCCAACTGCTCGCGCGCTCGACTGATGTCGACGATCACCGCGGGCATCTCGCCAGGCTTGGCCGCGACGTGCTCGGCGGGCAGCGGGCAGCCGGTTACCGTACGCACCAGGTCGAGAAGCTCCAGCACGGTCACCGACTGGCCGGAGCCCACGATCGCGGTACCCGTGAAGCGCCGGTCCCAGGATGATTTCACCGCGGTTACGACATCATCGACGTGCACGAAGTCGCGCCGCTGCAGCCCGTCGCCATAGATTTGTACCCCCCGGCCGGCCAGCGCGGCGCGCATCATCCGCGGCACGAAGCTGTCCTTGTGGCCCATCCCGGGGCCGTAGATGTTGGTGAAGCGCAGTGCGCAGGTGGCCATTCGGTAGGCGCCCGCATAACCGCATAACAGCATCTCGGCCGCCGCCTTGGTGGCGCCGTAGGGAGTCAGCGGGGCCAGCGGCACCGCTTCGTGCATCGTGGCGTAGCCGACGTCACCGACCACCGCGTTGGTCGATGCCATGATGAATCGCTCGACGCCGGCCTGCCGGCAGCCCTCGAGCAGATCCTGGGTCACCGCCACGTTCGCCTGATACACCGCCGCCGGATGCTCGACCGAGCTCAGCACCGAGGTGATGGCAGCCAGGTGCACCACACCGGCCACATCACCGCCGTCCAACGCCTCGGCGATCAACCTTGAATCGGTGAGGTCACCGACGACGCTGCGGACCGCCGAGTCGGGGTGCGCAGCACGATCCACCACGGTGACCGGGTTACCCCGGCAGGCAAAAGCGGCGACGGCGGCACGGCCCACGAAGCCGGCGCCTCCCGTGATCACGACCCGACCGGTCCCGGCTGGTGGAGTGGCCATCGGCGGGGAGCCTAGCCGGTCAATGAGCAAGCCAATTCGATCAGGGTCCGGGTAGCGAATCCAGTGCCGCCTGCGTTGACCTCGTCGTAGTCCTTCTCGGCACGTGCCGGACCTGCGATGTCCAGGTGCGCCCAGGGCAGCCCGCCAGTGAACTCCCGCAGGAACATCGCCGCTGTCACGCCACCAGGCCCTGGTGGGCACTGCCGCAGATCAGCGATATCGGAGCGCAACGCCTCGGCGTGATCGTCGATCAGCGGCATCGGCCACCAGAGTTCGCCGGCCGCCTCGCCGGCGGCCTGGATGCGCTCGGCGAGCTCGCGATCGGTTGCGAACAGACCCCCGGTGCGCAAACCCAGCGACACCTTCATCGCCCCGGTCAGCGTCGCGACATCGACCAGCGTGCTGGGCGCCAGTGTGCGCACTGCGTGGGCCAGCGCATCGGCGAGCACCAGCCGACCCTCTGCGTCAGTGTTGGTCACCTCGGTGGTGGTGCCGTTCACCTGCCGCACCACGTCACCCGGCCGGTACGCCGCCCCGGACACGTGGTTTTCGGCGCAGGGTACCAGGCCCGTCACCCGCAGCGGTAGCGTCAGCTGCCCGACGGCCAGCAGCGTGGCGATCACCGCCGCTCCCCCGGACATGTCCGTGCGCATCAGATGCATGTTCTCGGCCGGCTTGATCGAGATTCCGCCGGTGTCGAAG
>JAICHZ010000125.1 GCA_025924655.1 Pseudonocardiaceae bacterium
AGCCGTGCCGAGCTCCACGTCGCGGCAGCGAAGCCCGGTGAGTTCCGAGAGCCGCAGTCCGGTGCGTAGCGCGACGATGAGCAGGGTGTGATCGCGGCGCCCGTTCCACGTGGAGCGGTCGGGCGCGGCCGCGAGGGCGTCCATCTCGGCGTCGGTGAGAAATGCCCGTGGGATTCTGTCGGTCTTCTTCCGGGGGATAGCCATCACCTGCTGAATTGTCTCGGCGTGCTCGGGATGGCGGTAGGAGGCGAAGGCGAAGAAGGAGTGGATCGCGGCGAGGCGGGTGTTGCGGGAGGCGACGCCGCAGCCTCGGGCTTGTTCGAGGTGGTCGAGGAAGCCGCTCACGAGCAGCGCGTCGAGATCCCCGATGTCGAGCTCGCAGGGGCGTTTGCCGGTCCGTTCCTCGGCGTAGGCGAGGAGGAGCCGGAAGGCGTGACGGTAGGAGTCCACGGTGTGCGGGCTCGCGTCGCGTTGACGTCCGAGCCGGCTGACGAAGAACGCCTGCAGCGTCGGAGCGAGGGCCGTCATCGTGCGCGCTCCCGTCTTGTCTCAACGCGTGTGCTGGCGAGAGCGAGCAGCTCTGGGACGGTAACGGTGACGTCAGATATTCAAACTGTCGGAATGGGTTCGCTCGGGTGGGGATCGGTGGCGCAGCTAGCGGTGCTGCGGCGGCTGATTTGGGCGGCGTAGGTGGTCCAGTCGCCTGCGGAGAGGCGTTGCCAGGTGACGGCGACGTCGGTGTGGATGCCCAGGGTGCGGGCCAGGATCGCGGCGGGGATCTCGGTGGCGAGCTGGAACAGCGCGGTGCTGCGGGTCTGGTTGGGTCGGATCCCGAGGTTGGTCAGCCGCTGGGTTAGTCGTGTGGTGCTGATCGGCCGGCCGGGCTGGCCTCCGGGGAATAGCCAGGGAGATGGTGCCAGGGCTCCGATGGTCGCGTGGCCTTGGCGGTTGGTGACGACGTCGCGGGCCAGGGTGGCAACCGGCTCGGGCAGGTGGATGGGCACGCGACCCAGGTGCAGACGAACCTCGTGGTCGTCGGTGTGGATCTGCTCGACGGTCATCCGGCTGATCGCTGTCGCGCCTTGGGCGTAGAGCAGGACCAGTAGGCCAGCGAGCCGGTCGTCGGCCTTGAGGGTCTGGTCGTGCAGCAACCGGCGGGCGGTGTCCCAGCGGTGCTGGTCGTCTAGGAGCTGGGCGGGGCCGCCCCAGCGGGTGGAGGTGAGATGAGCGGCGGTGAGTTTATTGGTGTGTGCCCAGCGGATGAAGTTGCCGGTTTCGAAGCGGTAGGCGCCCGAGTCATCGCTGACCCAGTGGTCGAGATCGGCCTGGTGGCAGGAGCCCAGGGTGAGGTTGCGGGTGTCGAGCCAGTCCAGAAACGCGCTGGCGGCGCGGGCGTGGCTGCGGATGCGCAGCACCTGCTGACGGGTGGTGGGCCGGCCGTGGTTGCGGGCGCGGAGCCGTCGGAGCAGGTGCCAGATGGTGTAGCGGTGCAAGATTTTCCGCCGATCCGGATTTGTCTGGGCGAGGAAGCCGGTCAGGAACCGTTCGAGGCGGACGAGTTCTTCGTCGCGGTCGGGCAGGGCACCGACAGCGACGAGCGTTTGGCGGAGGTGGGCCAGGGCCTGGCTGTTGCCCAGCTCGTCGAACGCGGCGTGGGTCAGCGGCATGCGCCCGGCGGCGAGATCGGCCAGGACAGGGGCGATGGCGGGCTTGGTTAACCAGCGCATGGCGGTGATGTGGTGTTCTGCGGTGGCGATGTTGTCGCGCAGGGTGCGCAGCCCGGGCGGCAGAGCGCCGGGGGCGGGACCCATCAGCTCGTCGAGGCGGTTGTTGATCAGGCAGCGACCGCACCGGCCGGGGTGGGGGTGGTTGGGGTCGCTGCAGGTGGGGCAGTTCAGCCAAGCGGCGGGTGGGGTGCACTCGGCGCACCGCGGTTGGGTCAAGGTGCCCGAGACGATGGGCTTGAGCTGGCCGCAGGTCGAGCAGTCGGCCCAGTGGCGCTGGCAGGTCGGACACCATGGTTGGCCGGTGGCCCGGGAGATGCCGCACCCGGTGGCGTTCCCGCAGATCGCACAGGTCGCCACGGGCAGCGCGGGACAGCTGGGACACAGCGGCCCATCGGAAGTCCGATGGTCGACTGGTCGGCGGCGCCCGCAGTGCAGGCAGGTTTCCAGGTTCGCCGGGTCGGTGATGAAGCAGTTAGCGCACACGGGCCGACCTTGATCGTCGCGGGTGACGGGTTCGCGGCGAGCCGCGCAGCGCGCGCACTGCTCGAGGCGGGAATGCGCGATACACATGCGGCAGACCCGCACCCCATCCAGCGGCTTGTCGATGCGCACGACCCGTCGGCACCCGGGGCAAACAGGCCGGATGATCCCAGCAACGCCACCGTCGGCCAGCAGGTCGATCAACCGCGGGATAGCGCGCAGCGGCGCGAGGTGGCCATCGCCGGTCAGCAAACCGGGTTGGGCCTCCAGCGCCCAGGCCACTCGCCGCTGATAGGACGGTCGCGGCGCGCACCGGCGCACGGTCGCGGCGATGGTCTCCCGGTCGGCGTGCGCATCCAGCTCGGCGATTACCTGATGAATCACCATGATCGGGTCGCGGCCGTCGAGGTCCGGGCAGTTGACGCAGCGTGGTTGCCCAGATCGGTCTCGCGAGGAGATGACTCTGGTGTTCCCGCAGGCAGCGCACGGTTCGCTGTGCCGGTTGCAGACCGAGCAGTACCAGTGTTGGCCGCGGCGTTGGAAAGTCCGCAGGTGTTTGCCGCACTCGGCGCAGCACGGCGGGGACACCGCCGCGGCGCCGGCCCGGCGCAGGGCCAGCAGCAACTCGGCGATGGCCCGAGGCGCTGGGGACCGGCCATCAACAAGCACCCCGGGTCGTTGGGCCAGGGCCGCAGCCAAGCGCCGGGCCTTGGCGCGGCCTCCGGCGACGGCGGTGACAACCCCACGGATGCGTTCTGGCGCGAGCGTGTGGTCGACTGCCCCGATCAGCTCCACGATCAGCCCGATCGGATCGGACACGGCCCGCTCCGAGTGCGCACTGGTGGTGCTCATCCTCAGTCGACCCCATGAATGCGAGCCCGCTTGGGACGCAGATCACCGAGACTGGCCTCGGCACCGGCGGCCTTCTTCCCGGTCACTGTCGCGCTGGCCGCGACCGGTTCGATCAGCTCGGTCATCGAGCAGTCCAGGATGTCGCACAGCGCCATCAGGATCTTCAGGCTCAGCCGCTCGGGGCGCTCGACGACCAGCCGATAGACCTGACTAGACGACAACCTGATACCCCGACGCGCCAGCGGCTCGATCAGATCGGTGGTGGCGAACATACCCCGCTCGGCCATGACCGTGCGCAAATGCCAGCGGTAGTCGAGTTTGGCGGCCATCAGCGCTCCTTATCGGTGTCAGCGATGGGATCGAATGCAGGCGAGAGCGCTTTTTGGAGCATGGTGTTCATAAAATCGTCGCTGACATGGGTGTAAATGGCGGTGGAGCTGTCGCATTCGTGGCCGACCTGGACCTGGATGAATCTGCGGTCAACTCCATTTTCGGTGAGATGCGAGACATAGGAGTGGCGAAAGCTATGCGGAGTTAAGGCTTTCGGTAGTTTCAAGGCGTTGCGATAGGTTTCGAACCGGGCGTTGACCTCCGGAGCCTTGATCCGCCCACCCCGCTCGGTGACCCACAACGCGGGCTGATCGGGGCAGCCAAACCGTGGCCGGATGTTGTCCACGTAGTCGGCCACGGCCTCCACCGCCCAGGCCATTACCGAGGCGACGTTGCGCCGCCGGGGCGGTTGACCACGCTTAGCCTTGCCGTAGCGGACGTGCAGCGTCCCGTACCGGCCGAACTGCGCAGCGGCCGGGTTGCGACCCCAGTCAGCCACGTCGAGTCGCGCCGCTTCGGTCCGGCGAAGCCCCCATCCGTAGATCACTTTGAATAGGGTTGCGTCTCGATAGGCGGTCAACGCGCCCTTCCGCTTGGCGCGCACCGCCCGCTCGACCTGATCATCGGCGTAATCGAAAAACCGCTGTAACTCCTCCCGCGTAAACGCTCGCGCCTCCGGGTTTCCCTCGTACGCATTCAGGTGCGCAATCGAGTTCCATTCGTGCACGATCGGCACCGGGTGGATTCCCGGCCCGAATTCCCGCTCACACGCCGACGCCCACCCGTAGCGTGCATTGTCGGCCAAAAACTCGGTGAACAGCCTCAAATCGCACTGGTAGCTGCGAATCGTCGAGGGCGCCAAGTGCCGCTCCCCGGTCAGCGACAGTGACCACTCATCCACATGCGCCGGGCTCCACCGCCACGGGTACTCGTTGGTGAACTCCACGAACTGGCGAACCAGCCGCTCCCGCGCGGTGATCGTCTCCTCCCGCAGCCCCCGAGCAGCCTGTTGCGCGGCCCAGCCGCGCAACATCGCCTCGATCATCGCCTCCTCCGGGCGCAGCTGCACCACCCCGGAGACCAGCTCCAGATGCGCCGCGCCCGCCAGATCAACCCGGCGCAACCCCGCCCCCCGTCAGCTCGGAAAGTGGGCGGATCATGCACCAGACGGGCTCACTTGATCAAATCGGCACGTCAACGCACCTCAAGCCGCCGCAGCCGACTGCCACTGCGAAGCCCCGCTGATCAGGCGACCTGCGGTTTCTCGCCCGTCTGATGCAATTCCCGAGCCTTCGTGTATGTAGATGTTGGTCGTGGCGAGCTGTTCATGGCCGAGCCAGAGGGCGATCACGGTGATGTCGTTGCCGGCGAGCAGCAGGCGCATCGCCGCGGTGTGTCGGAGTGTGTGCATGGTGATCCGCTTCGCGGCGATCGACGGGCAGGTCGTCTGTGCCAGCGCGGCGTGGTGGGCGAGCCGGTGCTCGATGGCGTCTCGGCTCAGGCGCCTTCCGGTGCTGGTCGCAAACAGCGGATCGTTCGCCGGTGCGGCCCGCTCGGTGAGGAAGGCTTCGAGGATCTTGACCGTGCTCGGGACCAGTGGGGTGCGTCGCTCCTTGCGTCCCTTGCCGAAGGTGTGCACGTTGGCGCCGCGGCCCAAGGTCACGTCCGCGGGGTTGAGTCCGATGAGTTCGGAGATTCGTAGTCCGGTTTGGATCGTCAGGGCGAACATCGTGTGATCGCGTCGGCCGGTCCAACGCCGCTGATCGCAGGCCGCGAGCAGCGCGGTCACCTCGTCTTCGTCAAGGTAGGTGACGAGGTTGGTCCCAGTCCGCTTGCTCGGGATGGCCAACACGCGCCCGATCGAGCCGGCGTGCTCGGGATGGCGCAGCGCCAGGTAGGAGAACAGCGAGTGGATCGCCGCCAGGCGCGCGTTGCGCGTCGCCGCGGTGTTTCCCCTCGCGCGCTGAAGATGTTCGAGGAACGCCGCGACCAGCGACGCGTCGAGGGCGGCGATGTCGAGCCTGCTCGGCGGGGTGCCGTCGCGAGCCGAGGCGAACTCGAGCAGCAGCCGGAACGTCAGCGCGTAGGCGGCGATCGTGTTCGGGCTCGCCGCCCGCTGGCCGACCAGCCGGTCGGTGAAGAAAGCCTCGAGCGAGGGAGCGAGCGGGCTCATCGCTGGTTCCCGAAGCGCGCCTCGAGCCGGCCGACGGCCAGCGTCATCAGCTCGGGAATGGCCGACAGATACCAGTAGGTGTCGGCCGGCGCCACGTGACCGAGATAGCTCGAGAGCGTCGCGAGGTGGCCGTCGATGCTCACGCCCTGCCGCTGCCAGTTGACGAGCGTGCGGACGGCAAAACCGTGCCGGAGATCATGCACACGCGGCCGTGCCGTCGCGGTGCGCAGTCCAAGCGCCGTGGTGATCTGGCGAAAGGTCTTGTCGATACCGGAACGATCAAGCGCCGTGCCGATGCTGGAGCAGAAGAAGACATCGGCACGCGGCCTGCGGCACAGCCGGTCACGCGTGGCCGCATATGCGCGCAGCGCCGCGGTGGTGCTCTGGTGCAGCGGCACGAACCGGGTGCGGTCGAACTTCGCATGCCGGATCGTGATCACGCCGGAGGCAAGGTCGACGTCGCCGCGGGCCAGACCGATCGCCTCACCGATGCGCATCCCAGATACGGCGAGCAGGCCGAACAACGCCTCGTGGGTCGCCGCGCGAAGCGGCGGAGCGAGGCCTCGCGCGGCTGCAAGCACCCGCTCGATGTCATCATCGGAGAACAGGTAAGGAGACGGCCTGCGCCGGCTCGTCGGGAAGACCCCCGACGGCGGCACCTCGCTGGCCGGATCGAGCGTCACCAGGTAGACGGCGAAGCGGCGCACCACACCCAGCCGCTTGGCCCACTGGTTGGGGGAGGCCGCGGCCGGCAGCTTCGCCCAGGCGATCGCGAGGTCGCTGGTCAGATGCTCCGCGCCGGCGGCGTAGCTATAGGCCACGAAATGCGCCAGCAGCTGCTGTTCGCGTTCGAGCTTGAAACCCAGCGCGCGCCGCAGCGCCAGATACTCCTCGACGTGTCGGCCAAGGGCGCTCACCGGGCACCTCCCGGCCACGGCGCGGCCAGCTCCCGCAGCGTGTCGAGGTCCACCCGGGCATAGATCCCGCTCGACTGCAGGCTTTCGTGCCGTAGCACCGCTGCGATCTCAACGAGGGGGACCTTGGCGCGCACCATCTGACAGGCCAGCGTGTGGCGTAGCCGATGCGGGCCGACCTCGGCGATGCCGGCGCGCCGGCACGCCCGACGCACGGTCGAGCCAACCGTGCCGGCCGCGACCGGTCCGAACGGCGCTCTGGCACACAAGAACACCTCCCGCCGGTCACTTCTCGGCCGTCCGCGTCGCAGATAGCCGGCGATCGCCTCGCCCATCTCGGCGGGCAGGGGCAACCGGTCCAGGCGCGCACCCTTGCCGCGGACGACGAGCTCGCCGGCGCGCCAGTCAAGGTCGTCAAGCCGCAGCCGCGCCAGCTCGCCGGCACGAAGACCCAGGCCAAGCAGCACGACCAGCATCGCGTGGTCCCGCCGCCCGAGCGCCGTCCGCCGATCGCAGGAGGACAGCAGCGCGCGAGCCTGAACAGGCTCGATCCCACGGGGCAGGAACACCCGTCGCCGCCCGGTCACGGCCAGTGCCGCACCGGACAGGTCGACGGCGACGATCCCCTCGGTGAAGCAGAACCGGAGAAAGGCACGCAGCCCCGCCCGGAAGTTCTGGGCCGCAGCGACCGACACCGCGCCGGCGACCCGGCGCAGGGCCGCGGTCACATCGGGCGCGGTCAACTCCCCCAAGCCGGTGCCCGGCGGCAGCCCGTCGAGGAACCTTCGGGCGCCGTCGACGTAACCGCGCACGGTGCCGGGCGCGAGCGCACGCTCGACCAGCAGATAGCGCTGGAAGAAACACAGCGGCGTCTCGCTCGGCGAGAGGGTCGGTGCCCGCTCGCCGTACTCCAGCGCGCCCAGCACCTCCAGCAGGCACCACAGCCCGGGCCGTGACCACTGGGCGCGGTGCCTGCCTCCGGAGCGCTGGAAAACGAAGAACTCCTCGACCCGCTCACGGTCAAGTCGCTCAGCGCCGAGCTCCCGATCCTCCAGCCACCGGCTGAGGCGAGCCACTTGCCGCAGCATGTTCACCGCCGACCGCGGCGTGTAACCACGTCGGCGCAGCTCCCGGCGATACACCGCCGCGAACGGGGCCAACGGCCCCGTCACCACAACCCGGCTCAGTCTGCTTGCTGCCCTTGGCATCGTTGCCTCCTTGTCGAAGAAGGAACCAACGATCGCTCCGATCGCCCTCCGTTGTTATGCCGACACTTTCCGGGCACCCACCCCCGGCGAACAGGACGTTCTCGCAAACATCGGCATAACGCGAACGTCGGCATAATCGTGAAAGCGGAGCCCGCCGTGCGCGTGCCGGACGAGGTGCTCGGTCGCCTCCCGAGCTGTGGTGAACTCCTTGGAGCATTCCCGGCCGTTGCCGTCGTGCCAGTGCGCCATGACCTTGCGCTCACCGACTTCGACGATCTTGCCGAGCAGGCCGGCGCGGATCAGGGATGGTCGCCAGACCTTGGCGCGGAACGTAGTGCGGCGGACCGCAGCACCACTGCGGGAGGTGAACACGAGCCCGCTGGCGCCGGGCGGGTAGCGGTCCTGGTGCTCGGTCAGCAGCTCGACCACGAAACCGGGCAGCGGCACGACCCGGCGACCAGCTCGGGATTTCGGGTAGGGCTTGTCCGTGACGTGCCCGGAGACCTCGACCGCGACCCGAACCACCCGCAGAGTGCGGGTAGCCAGGTCCAGGGCATCCCACCGCAGACCGGCGCACTCACCCCACCGCAACCCAGTCCCGCCGGCCAAGCCGACCAGCGCCCGGTACCGGTCGGGCACGGCGGGGAGCAGCTGGGTAATCAGCTCGTGCTGGGTGATGACCTGGTCGTCGGTGTCCTTGCGACGGCGACGGGACAGCCGTACACCCTCACAGGGGTTGTGCCCGATGAGCCGGTCCCGGACCGCGCTTCGCAGCACGACCGAGGTGAGGCGGTAGCACTCGGCGACGGTGGCCGGCGAGAGTCGCGCGCCCAGCTCGGTCACCCATTGCTGGACCGCCAGATGATCAATCTTGGCCAGTGGTGTCGTGCCCCATCGCGCTATCACGTGATTGCGCATGATCGACGCATCACGCGCCGCCGTGGTGATCTCGTCATTTCGCGCGGTGAGCCACCGTGCTGCATAGGCTCCGAACCGGATCCGGCCGGCGTGGGGGTCGACGTAGAGGCCGCGAGTGGCCGCGGTCTCGACTTCCGCAAGGTAGGCCTTCGCCTCCCGTTTCGTGGGGAAAGTCTTGGCCCGTTGCCGGCCGGCGGCATCACGCCAGTTCGCGCGGTAACCACCAGCTGCGGTGGGCACGATGTGACCCATCAGTGCCGCCCTCCGTTCTGTTCTTCGTCCAGGCTGTCGAGCCAGGCATGGAAACGCCCTCGGGGGATGACCCACCGATTGCCCAGCCGCAGTGCGGGAATGGTGCCGTCGCGGACCAGTGCATATGCAGTGCCGCGCGACAGTGAAAGGAGCTGCGCGACCTCAACCACGGAGTAAACAGCAGGCTGTTTATCCGGGGCCGAGTCGTGATCTCGTGCCCTGGTAACCAGAGCGACGACCTTGCTCATGGGGCGGAGATTCCTTTCTGCGAAGTGGGATTTCATGCGGCGTCTCGGGCTGCTTGTCGTTGTTCTCGTGCTCGGGCGGCGGCGGAGAGGGCGAGGGTGGTGTCTCCGGTGGTGAGGTAGCCGAGTCCGGTGAATTCCCACTGCGAGACCACCAGGGTGGTGTCCTCATCGAGCAGCGCACAGGCGCGTTCAGCGGCTTGTTGTTGGCGGTAAATACGGCGTTCGCTGCGGATAGCGCCGAGGGTGGTGGAGTAGCGGCGGCTTTTCGAAGCGAAATGTCCACGGAAGCCGAGCATGTGGATCCAGCGGTGCAGTCCCTGGTAGCTGGGATGTTCGCCGAATTGCCAGGCGGTGCGCACCAACCGATCCACGTGGGTGGTGACATCGAGCTGGGGTAGGGCGTCGGGGGTGACGCGGCGCTCGCCCAGACCGAAGTGCTCGGCGCTTTTCGTGGCGTACTTGGCGATGTAGCGGGCAGCGTGCTCCGGGGTGAGTTCGCCGGTGGGTCCACCGTTGACGGTTTGGGTGTCGAGCTGGTCACCGAAGCGCAGCACCAGGTCGGGTCCTGCGGGTGTTTCGACGGTGAGTCGTACGTGCACAGCAGCCTGGCGGATGGCATCGGCGAGGCCGGTGGCGTCGATGCTGACCTGGGGTGGCCGGTAGTCCTCGCCCGGGCCGTCAAGCCGGATGAGGGAGTGGAAGTGGACCACGCCGCGGCGTTGGAATTCCGCGACCTTGACAAATGACACCCGGCACCGCCGACCGAACTCGGCCGCGCTCAACCCGGCCTGGTGAGCGAGGGTGCGGCGGACTGCGATGGTGAACCGGCGCCACAGTTCCGGGGCGTGCCAGTTGAACGCGATGTGGGCGGGGTAGTCGTAGCAGTCCGGGCAGATCGGCTGTCCG